>CAYIRD010000014.1:8380-13973 GCA_964365755.1 uncultured Gammaproteobacteria bacterium
ATTCACTATTACGATAAAATAGGCGTCGCGGTTGTGAAGCTTGATAAGCCACTTAAGGTGGGGGATAAGGTTCACCTCCAACATGGAGATGACTCTTTTGAGCAAGCTATAGAATCAATGCAGCTTGATCACAAATCCATAAGTGATGGCAAAAAAGGAGATGAAGTGGCCATAAAGGTCGACAGCGTCGCAAAAGAAGGAACAATTGTGGTAAGATAATTCTCATGGATGAGAACCGCCCGCCTGCCGGCAGGCAGGGTTCAATGACAAAGCGTGAATTAAAAGCGCTTCGGCGTCTTGAGAAGCTGGATCAGCAAAAGCAGCAGAATTCGCAGAACAGTTTAAAGTGGATAATCTTGGGGTTTGGTGCATTCCTTTTTGTAGCATTTTTTGGAATTCTAATTTTTTTGACTAAACAAGGCACTCAAACTCCTGTCACTCTTTCAAATCAAGGATGGACAAGAGGAGCACAAGGAGCAAAAGTAACACTCACGGAATTTGGAGACTTTCAGTGTCCTGCATGTAAAGCATATCACCCAATAATTATTGGCGTCCTGACAGCATATAAAGATAAAAGCTTCAGTCTTATGTTTAAACACTTCCCCTTAACCGCCGCTCATAAAAATGCATTTCTTGCCGCAATGGCTGCAGAAGCCTCAGGTGCGCAAGGGAAGTTCTTTGAAATGCATGACATTTTATATGAAAAACAAGGCGAATGGGTAGAGTTAGCCGCGATTAATGCTCGGGATAAGTTTATCTCTTATGCTGTTGAACTTAAATTGGACCAGGGTAAATTTATAAGAGATCTTACGAGTAAAGAGTTGGAAGACAAGATTAGGGCAATCCAAAACGAGGGGATAAACAATGGGGTCTCGGGAACTCCAACTTTTTTTCTAAATGGTAGAAGAATTGAGAATCCTAAATCGATTGAAGATTTCAAAAAGCTGATTGATAAAGAGCTAAAGTAAAAGGTATCACGAGTAATGGATAAAGAATTTATTTCAACAGTCGTTAGTGGTCTTGCGACCATTACGCTTCTTTCTCAGATTTTTTTAGGACTTTTTGTAATAGTATTTTTCCTCGTATTATGGGGTAAAAGTGATAAAACGACAAAAAAAATTATTCAAACTCTGTCATCAAACTCATTAGCTTTTGCCTTCATTGTTTCTGTTGTCGCAACATTAGGTAGCCTTTTTTTGTCTGAGATAGCACATTTCACCCCGTGTAAACTCTGCTGGTTTCAGCGAATCTTTATGTATCCGCAAGTGCTTCTTTTAGGGATCGCCGCTTTTAAAAACGATTATTCAGTGCGAAACTATGTTATTCCTCTTTCAGTAGTAGGCGCCGGAATTGCAATTTACCATTATCTTCTTCAGATGTCTCCGCTTCCATTGCCCTGTACTGATGAGATAGCAAACTGCGCCCTCAAGCAGGTAGCAGCCTTTGGATACATCACAATCCCAATGATGGCCCTAACAGCATTTCTTTTGATATTATCCTTAATGTTTATCTCCAGGAAGAAATAACTATCTATTCCTTGCGCCCCTAGCGGCAAGTTTTGTTTGAAGCCAGTCGACCATTGGAGTTCTTGGTTTTACTCTCGCTCTTGCGCGGGAAGAAAAAATGCTCAATACTTTATCGCCCAGGCCCTCACCCTTCATCCCCTGCGCTAATTCCCTTCTAACTAATCGATTAGGATCGTATTTGGGATCGCTGTGATAATTTTGTTCGGCGTTCATTCTTGAATTATCTCACTGCCAAATTTGTTTGTCAAACGCGCGGACGATATAATAAACGTATGAATAAGAAAGAATTTGTAAGGTTCATGATTTTTAGAACTATTGGAAATTTTTTGGTTCTTTTAACAATTTTTGGGTTTATCGCAACATTTGGACCGGCACTTTATTATGAAGCCTCTTGGAGAGTCGGCAATCTTAGGGGTGTTAACTATAGATTAGCCTCAGACATTGAAGCCTCGCAAGAAACCGAGCTTGGAAATTTAGTCCGTAAATACAGGGAACAGGGGCAAACAGAGCCTGCGGCGCCAAGTCTTTTCAGGGATATTTTAGCAAACACAACAGAGCAGATTCTCATTCCTCCAGATACCGAATTCTCAATTGTTGTGCCTAGAATCGGAGCATCTCAGCGGATTCAGGCCAACGTTGATTCAACCAACAAAGATGAGTACCTTGAAGTTTTAAGATCCGCAATTGCTCATGCAAAAGGAACTGCATATCCCGGAGTCAATGGCACAACTTTTCTATTTGCTCACTCAGCAGATAATTTCTGGAATATTGGAAGGTATAACGCGGTGTTTTATTTATTGAAAGACCTTGAGCCGGGGGACGACGTCTACCTGTTCTTCCGGGGCAAGCGATATAATTATGAGGTTTATGATAAGAGGATCGTTGAGCCTTCCGAGATAGAGCATCTTGATGCCGCCTTGGGACAAGGAGAGAAAATCATCCTTCAAACTTGCTGGCCTCCAGGCACAGCCTGGAAACGAACCCTTGTTTTTGCACGGCCAAAATCCTTGTAAATTATTCCCCCAGAGTCACATCAACAAATATGATCGTGGTGTATAATAATTGTTATGCAAAAAAGGGTCATCCTGATAGTAATTTTATTATTAATATTTGCATCCTCCGTTTTCATTTTTAATCTCACATCAATTCCTATTGTTTCTAATTTAGCCCAGGGAATAATGGGTCCGCCAAAAAGCTTGCTTTATAAAATAAGAGTAGGTTCTATCGAAGATGAAAATAAACTTAAGACAGAAATCGAGAAACTGCGCAAAAAAATAATTGACCATGACAGATTAAAAAGAGATAACCAAGCTCTCCGCGACCAATTTGAAACTCAAGAAACTTTTGAATATAAACTTCTTCCGGCAAGTGTGATTGGTTCGCAAGGAAATCTTTCACACCCGTCCGTATTAATAGTAGACCAGGGAGAAAATTCGGGAGTCAAAGAAGGGATGGCAGTTGTTTTAAAAAATAATCTCCTTGGCAAAATAGATGCCATATCAGATAACTTTTCAAAAATTATTCTTACGCATAATGAAAGATTCGTAACTTTGGCAAGATCATCTGAGACAGGGGCCTTGGGTGTAGCTCGTGGTACAGGAGACTTTATCTTATTCGACCAAGTTTCCATAAATGAGACGATTGGCAAAGACCAAATGGTATTAACCCGTGGAGAAATAAATGAAAAAGGTTTTGGAATCCCACCGGATTTTATAATCGGAAAAATTTCATCTGTTAACAAAAACGAGAGCCTCCCTAATCAATCCGCCAAGGTAGAAAGCATTGTAGATATATCAAAAATTGACTTGGTGTTTATTGTGGCGTCACTATAAGTAATGAATCGAGAAAACCTATTCATAGCATTTTTACTACTCTCTCTTTTTCTTGAATCGACTCTTATCTTTTTCCCATTTGTCTTTTTAACGTCACTTCTTTTCTACATTATTTATCCAGATGTGAGAACTGTAATTTTGACTGCATTTTTTGGGATATTGACTGATATTGCAAACGTATCTATCATTGGCCAAACAACTTTAGCTATTTTAATAGCTTATTTATTTATAGAACTTTACAAAAGGGCATTTGATACTCGGGACTGGCGGATTATACTTCTAATGCTTTTCATAGCTACCTATTTTTATGCAAGTGTTTTCATATACGAAAATAGTTTATTAATTTATTTGTTATTTTTCGTATGTGTAGGTGTTGTTATTAATTACTTTGTTCATAAAAAAACTCTATGGTTAAAGTAGGACCGGCATTCACTGACTACGTAACAAGTCCTGGGAATAAAAGGAGATTTGGAAGACAGACACTGGAGCTATCTGAACTATTATCTTTTCTACCACTATTCCTTCTGGCTTTAATGACTGGCATTATCATTGCCAGACTGTTCTATCTCCAAGTAATCAGGGTGGAATATTATAAAAATCTTTCAGAGAATAATCGTACGAGAACCAAAATAATTTCTGCCCCACGGGGAATAATTTATGATAGGAATGGTAAGCCTCTTGTCTCAAACAGTGAAATATTTAGAATAGAAGAAAACGGCCAAGAGAAAATTATTTCCCGCGAGCAAGCGCTCGGATTAATGTCCAAAGGGACAAAGGTACAAAGCGATATAAAAAGAGAGTATCTATACAAAGATGCTTTTGCACATGTTCTTGGATATCTAGGCCAGATGTCGGAAGACGAGGCGATTCTTCCTGCTTTTTCAGACTACGCTTTAACTGATAGTATTGGGAAAACAGGCATTGAAAGATCTTATGAAAAAATTCTCCACGGTCAAAACGGAAAGGAGCTATTAGAGGTTGACGTGCAAGGGCAGGAGATCAGACCGCTTGGGGAGAGAGAACCGGTAGAAGGCGAGAACATACACACAACGCTCGATTTAGAACTACAACTTGCTATAAAGAATGCTATGTCTGAGGTCGAACGTGGAGTAGTCATAGCTTCAGACCCAAAAACAGGAGGCATACTGGCTCTTTATTCAAAGCCGTCGTTTGACCCAAATATTTTCACCCGAGGGGATACGGGAGATGCCACAGAGCATCAGAACGCAGAGGAAATTCTAACTGATAGCGAGAATGAGCCGTTGTTGAATCGTGCAATAGCAGGTGTTTATCCTCCTGGGTCAACATTTAAGCTTGTTACTGCTGTTGCGGCGCTCTCCGAAGGAGCGATTAAAGAAGACACCATAATAGAAGATACAGGAATTTTGCGGGTAGGGGAATTCTCTTTTGGAAACTGGTATTTCCTCCAATACGGAAAGACAGAAGGCCCAATCAATATAGTCGGCGCGATTAAACGCTCCAACGACATTTTCTTTTATAAAGCTGCAGAACGCGCAGGAGTAGAGAATATTTCAAGTTTTGCCAAAAATTTTGGTCTTGGAGGGATTTTGGGCATTGATATTGAAGGAGAAAGCCACGGGATTGTTCCTTCCCCTTCTTGGAAGGAAAAAGAAATCGGAGAACAATGGTATTTGGGTGACACCTATAATTACGGTATAGGACAAGGATATCTTCTAACCTCACCTCTTCAAGTTAATATGTTTACAAGCGTTTTTGCTAACGGCGGCACCCTATATGAACCTCACTTATTGAAAAATCAAAAATCAAAAATCAAAAATCAAAAATTTTTAAAAAAAGAACATGTTGATCTAATCCGGGAAGGGATGAAGCAATCTTGTGAGAGGGGCGGCGTAGCGTGGCCGTTTTTTGATTTCAGAGTAAAAAACACGCGCCTTCCCATAGACGGCCAGGATTACGTTGAAGAGGCAAGTGGATCCGCCAGATCAGTTCGGATTCCGGTTGCCTGCAAAACCGGCACCGCCGAAGTTTCGGACAAAGAGAAAGACCCTCATGCGTGGATCACGGTTTTTGCGCCGTTCCATGATCCTGAAATAGTATTAACCGTTCTTGTGGAAAATGGCGGAGAGGGGTCAAGCGTTGCCGGCCCCATCGCCAAGAAAATCCTCCTAGATTATTTAGAAAGAAAATAAAAAGTGGCATTTCGAGGTCCCCGCTTGCCTTTTCGCGCGAGATGAGAAGGAGAAGGACCGGGAT
>CAYIRD010000015.1:0-9648 GCA_964365755.1 uncultured Gammaproteobacteria bacterium
AGAGCGTTACATTGATCCCGTTAAATATGGACTCGTAGCTCAGTTGGTTAGAGCGCAGCATTGACATTGCTGAGGTCACAAGTTCGACTCTTGTCGGGTCCACAAGTTATTTAACGGGATAAAGGTCATCCCGCTCAGCGAGATTGAGCCCACAAACTCTCCCCTACCTTAATGCTTTATACTTGATACCAAATACTCTATACTGAAATTATGGAGCCGCATGAGAAAATACATCGCAGTAAGAAAGAAATTTTCGTAAACAATTTTATTGGCGGGATAGCGTGGGCACTAGGAGCAACAGTTGGAATTGCAATTATCGGATTCCTTATAACTAAAGTTGATCTCGTTCCCATAGTGGGTAACTTTATAACCGAAGTTAACGAATATATTTTACAAAAAAATCCCCAAATGCTAAAATAACACTCAAACAATGCAGGAAAACAGAGTAGGGCTTTCGGCTTCTCCAGAATCAGCAAGCAGAGAACAGCGCAACTTCAGCAAAATCGTAAACCCAAAATTAAGGGAATATCTTGAACATTTTGACAAGAATCTACCAGATCAGGATTATTTCAGCGTAGATGACTTAATACATAGGGTAAACTTCGATTTACCGCCTCCCATCCATAATCCCAATTTTTTTTCGTATACAATTTATTCGCTACAGGAAAGCCTAAGAAAATCTGGAATCATACCCCACATGAGAACGCCGAGAGGTGGAAGCGGTACTAGATATTTAATCTTATATGACCGGGAGCAATTGTATGCTATCGCTGCAATCATGTGGCAGACAAAACCGGCATATGCCCTGGGTAAAAATGGTTCAGAAATCAAACAGCTAAGTGAGACACTAGGCGATGACGGTCTCAACGACATTATTTTCCCTAAAGACTTGGCTCCAGGACATCGTTTTAACGTTGTGCAATACAGTTTTCCTTACAAAAAATGGGCCACGGGAACAGATTATGAAGCACAAAAACGAAAATATGAAATTGATAGAGCTGTTAGCGTACTCACCGCGCCTTTACCTCCCAGAGCTGCGCCTATTGAAGTTGATCGCCCTCAAAGAGAAGCACCAAGACCAGTAGCAAACCGTCCGCTCGTTTTACCTAATCCTATAAATCAGCCATCCTTGGTGCGCCCCGAGCCGAAGGGTCGTCCAAGAAGGGTAGAATCACCGTACCAATATATATTAAGACTTAGCCAAGATGACCTAAACGAAGCCCAGGGGTGGACAAGGGAGATAATGGAGGAAAAGTTTAGAAGTATCAGAACTCGCGATTTACTAGCAACGGTCTCTTCTCGAGATGTTCCACCCAGTGTATTACGTACATTAGTAGTAGTATTTGAGTTAAATAATAAATCGCTGCGTAATCTTGATGAAATAATAGATGATGTTAATAATAAAAGCCTGCTGCAGATGATTAACTTAACGCTAACGATGCTTAAGGCAGTCCCTAAGCTAGAAAATCTCGCCGAACTGGCCAATTTTATTAAGGAACGATCGAAATAATAGGTTTTACAAAATAGCCTCTAACTGCTACAATTGCCTCAATGGATACAAAAAAATTAAAAGATCACCGCCAAATTGGGCAGGAACTCGATTTGTTCTCGGTCCATGAGGTGGCACCGGGCGCAATCTTTTGGCACCACAAAGGCTGGGTTATTTATAGAACTTTAGTTGACTTTATTCGTTCGCAAATTGAAAAAGATGGATACCAAGAAATCTCGACTCCGGTAATGGTTAAATCAGCACTTTTTAGAAGATCTGGGCACTGGGAACATTTTGGTGAACATAACATGTTTAATCTGTCAGTTTGGGAAGACGAGGAAATAAGTGATCTTATCGGATTAGTTGAGGATGAGCTAGGGAGGACTCTAAAAGATGGCGAATATGGGCCTCGAAATGTTCCAATCGTATACAAAGGAGAAGAGCTAAGGGCAAGGGTTGAAAGCGTAAAAAAGAAAGGTGGTTCGTTAGAAACAACAGGAATTTCACTTCCGGTGAATTATTCTCTCAAACCGATGAACTGCCCCGAGGCATCTCTGGTTTATTCGACAAGAACACGAAGCTACCAGGATTTACCTATTAGGTACGCGGAGTTCGGAATATTACATAGACGAGAGCTGTCTGGAGTATTGGGTGGACTTTTAAGAGTAAGGCAATTTACCATTGACGATGCACATCATTTTGTCAGACCTGATCAAATTCAACAGGAGATCCTGGAGCTTCTTTCCCTTATTTCCAATTTCTACAAGAATTTTGGATTTGAACCTCACTTTTATTTAGCGACAAAACCTGAGAAGGCAATGGGGGAGAAAAAACTATGGACAGAGGCAGAAAAAGATCTTGAAGCGGCTCTAAAGACCGCAAAAGTTAAATACGATATAAAGGAAAAGGATGGAGCATTTTACGGGCCAAAAATCGATATACATATAAAAGATTCTCAGGGCCGCGACTGGCAGCTTGCAACTATTCAATTAGACTTTCAGATTCCCGAGAAGATGGAGCTTGAGTATATAGATACAGACGGAAAACCTAAGAGGCCGGTAATCGTCCACAGAGCAATTTTAGGATCAATTGAACGATTTATCGGCATAATTCTTGAACACTATCAGGGGAATTTGCCTTTGTGGCTTGCGCCGGTTCAGGTTGCTGTTCTGCCAATTTCCGACAAAGTTGAGGATTATTCCCGGAGAGTTTACGAATTGATCAAAAAATCGGGTTTACGCGTGGAATTAGATATGTCCGATAAGCCGGTAGGCGCTAAAATCCGTGAGGCGACTTTGCAAAAAATCCCCTTCATGTGTATAATAGGGGAGAAAGAAAAAGTTCAGTCCAACAGGGAAGCTTTTGTTTCAGTGCGAACGCTTGATGGAGAAGATCTTTCGATACAAAAAGTCAATTCTTTTATTGAAAGGCTAAAAGAAGATATTGAGAAGGTACAATAAATTTAAAAGAGAAGTAAGCTACAGGGTAAATCACCAAATTACTTCACCAACTGTCCGTCTTCTTGACGATCGCGGCGCACAAATTGGAGTCTTATCCATCGCTGAGGCAAGATCTCTATCTCAGGAAAAGCTTTTAGATCTGGTTGAGGTGGCGCCTAAAGCTCAGCCTCCGGTTGTAAAATTAATTGATTTCAATAAGTTTTTATATCAATTAAAAAAGAAAAAACAGGAGGAGAAGAAACACGCGCATACTTCCGAAACTAAACAAGTACAATTTGGACCGTTTATTGATGACCATGACCTTGAAATTAAATTAGGCAGGGCGCGCGAGTTTATAAACGACGGCGACAAAGTAAGATTTGTAGTAAAGTTTAGGGGACGGGAAATGACAAAACAGAATTTGGGGAGAGCAGTCTTGAATTCGGTTATAGAGAGAATGAAGGATGTTGCTAAGGTTGACAAGGAAATGCATATGGAAGGAAGACAACTTGTCATGTTAATGAGCAAGGGGGCGGACCGAGCTTCGGCTCCGGCGAAAAGCGAGGGAGCCCGGCTGCGAGTGGAACGAGACAGCGGTGGGGCGGACAGAAGCGTTAGCGAAGGGAGCCCACTTGCGAGCGAAGCGAAGACAAGTGCGGAAGAAGCTCCGAAAATAAATTAATATGAACAAGCTTAAAACTAGAAAATCGGCTGCCAAGAGGTTTAAAATAACAGCTACGGGCAAGGTTACGTTTCGTCATCAGATGGCAGGACATTTGAGACGCAAGAAAAGCGCTAGCAATCTTAGGAGGAAAGCAGTTCCGGGAGTCATGAGTGGAAAATTTGCAAAGAAAATAAAGATGATGGTAGGTGCCTAAGTCGCTAAAAGCAAGAAATATGCTGAGGAGATTTGTAAAACGGATCAATTTGAACTTTAAGCATTCAAAATCTGACCGTTCGGCAATTAACTCTTACAGGGCTTATCATCATAAACTTAAAAGGTTATTTACGAATGTAATACCATTCAGAAGAATAAGTCAAAACTCAAAAGTCAAAGGTCAAAAGTTAAAGTAAAAATTCAAAAGTATTTAAAACTTTTAAATTTAAACAATATGGCAAGAGTAAAAAGAGGTCTAATATCACGTCGAAAACATAAGAAATTATTATCTTTAACAAAGGGCTATCGCGGAACAAAATCAAAGCTCGTGAAGGTTGCCCGCGAGGCAGCTTTACACGCCGGAGAATATGCGTTTACCGGCAGAAAAAATAAAAAGCGGGATTTCCGCAGGCTTTGGATTACTCGAATTTCAGAGGCCTCTAAACAAGAGGGGATCCCATACAGCAGGTTTATGGCGGGACTCGCTAAGAACAACATAAAGATCGATAGAAAAATCTTGGCTGATCTGGTTTTAAATGACCGTGAAACTTTCAAAAAGCTCGTTGATGCTGCAAGGTAGATTTAGACTACTTCGCATCAACGAAAACCCCGCCATGCGGGGTTTTTTCATGCCCATAAGGCATGCTCCTGAGCTTGTCGAAGAATTGTGAGTATGATATCCTAAGCACTATGGAGCAGGATTTATTAAAGCTTAAGAATGATGCGAGTTCGTTAATTATCGCGGCAGAAGACGAGGAGGAGCTAAACCAGATAAAACTTGCTTTTCTTGGGCGCTCTGGGAAACTCACTCAATTGGTAAAAGGGGTAAAAAATGTCCCAGAGGATAGACGTGCAGAAGTAGGGAAGCTCGCAAACGAGATTTTAAGAAGTGTTGAAGATCTTGTTGAAACTCGCGCTCAAGAGTTGGGCGGTAGAAAACGGGAACAGCTTAAGAGCGAGATCTTTGATGAAACCCGGCCGGGCATAAAACCGCAATTAGGACATCTTCATCCTATGTCGGCGGTCCTTTTTGATGTGGTCGAAGTATTCAAGACTCTTGGATATCAAGCGGCTGACGGTCCTGAGATTGAGACAGACCATTATAATTTTGAGATCTTAAATATTCCAAAGGATCATCCAAGCCGTGACACTCAACAAACACTTTACTTGGATACTAGAAAAAGTCACGCAACACCAGGAGAAATAATTATGCGCACCCAAACATCTGCTATGCAGGGCAGGGTAA
Source organism: uncultured Gammaproteobacteria bacterium (assembly GCA_964365755.1). GTDB lineage: Bacteria > Patescibacteriota > Microgenomatia > Levybacterales > GWA1-39-11 > GWA1-39-11. The sequence goes on from CAYIRD010000015.1 coordinate 5,052, forward strand.
TGGAAAAAATAAAACCCCCTGTCCGGGTGATTGTCCCGGGCAAAAATTTCAGATACGAACAGGTTGATTCATCCCACGGATTTGAATTCTGGCAGGTAGAAGGATTCTTGGTTGGCGAAAATGTTAGACTAACCGACCTTTTTGGAACTATTGACTATGTCCTGCGAAAATTAATGGGGGAAAATATAAAACTTAAATTTGCAACGACCAATTTCCCTTTTGTAGAACCGGGGGTTGACACCTATATGGAATGTACCGTATGCGGCGGGCAAGGATGCTCTTTCTGCAAAAATTCGGGGTGGAGCGAGATAATGCCGGCCGGCATGATCCATCCAAGCGTATTAAAAGCGGTTGGATATGATTCGCAAAAGGTGTCGGGGCTTGCATTTGCTATCGGCTTGTCTCGGCTGGTAACCCTGCGCTATCAAATGGACGATCTAAGACTATTAACCAATCCGGACTTACGAATTCTCGAACAATTTTAAATATGGTTGCACCGCTGTTGTGGTTAAAAGATTATGTTGATGTATCGCTTCCGCCCGAAAAACTGGGGGGGAAGCTTACTGAAATAGGCCTTGGGGCAGAAGAGATAATAAAAGAGGATGGAAAAGTTACATTTGAATTAGAAATAACCCCAAACAGGCCCGACCTTTTATCGATTATCGGCGTAGCAAGAGAAATAGCGGCAATTGAGGGCGCGAAGATTAGGTACCCCAAGTTTAAAAATAATCTTGATCCTAAAAAAGACACTGAAATTCTTCCGCTTAAGATTCACCCAAATCATAGAATAGTTCCTCGGCTAACCGGAATTATCATTAATAATGTAAGCGTTAAAGAATCACCAAAATGGTTAATTGATCGGTTGGCAAGCATCGGTCAGCAGCCGATCAATAATGTTGTTGATGTTACAAACTTTGTTATGTGGGAGCTTGGAAACCCGATCCATTCGTTTGACTACCATAAGATTAAAGGGGCAGAGATGTGGGTAAGACAAGCAAAGGGGGGAGAACCATACGAATCAGTGGACGAAATTTCTTATCATCTTTCACGCGGGGCAATAATCTATGAGGATACCGAAAAAATATTTGACCTGGTTGGAATAAAAGGTGCAAAAAACAGCGGTACATATAAAAATACAAAGGCAGTTTTTATCGTTGTGGAAGTAGACGATCCCGTGCTGATCCGCCGCGCGTCGCAGGCTTTAGGATTAAGATCCGAGGCAAGTTCTATTTTTGAAAGAGGAGTTAATCGCGACGGCACTATTGATGCCTTAAAACGAACAGTTGATCTTATCCTAGAAAATGCCGGCGGAGAAATCGCAAGCGAGCTAATTGACATTAAGAACGAAAAGTTCGAACCTTGGAAATTGTCAGTTCGAATCGAACGGTTAAACAACATCCTTGGAATCGAAATCCCGCAAGACAAAATAATTTCGATCCTTTCGAATTTAAATTTAAGCCCAAATGTTAAAAATGAGATTATCGAATGTACAATCCCTACATACAGAAACGATCTGAAAATTGAAGAAGATTTGATCGAAGAGGTCGCACGGCTTTATGGATACAATAATTTCCCCAAAACTCTGCCTATTGGCACTATCCCAACAAAAACAATTCCTTATTTTAAGGATTTCAGGACTGAAGAGAAGATTAAATCTATTCTTACCGCTTCGGGATTCTCGGAAATCTATACTTATAGTCTTGTTTCCGAAAAATCACTTCAAGAATATGGAGTGGATTCTGAGAAAATTCTGCGGGTTGACAATCCAGTTAGTCTTGAATTCGAGTATTTGAGGCCTACTCTGAAGGTTGGACTGATAAATGCCGTAAAGCAAAATAAACCCCATTCCGATAAGATAGAGCTTTTTGAGCTTGGCAAGGTATATCTTGGATCAAATGTTGATATTGCGAAAGAAGCTTATTTTCTTTCGGGGATTTCAAACGTAAAAAATTATTATGAAGTAAAAGGAATGCTTGAAAGACTCCTCAATGATATTGGAGTAAAGTACGACTTAAATAAGGATATCCAACTAACGGAGGAGGGAATTATATTTGAATTAAACCTATCTGATATTCTTAAGAACATCAGAATGAAAAAGAAATTCGTGCCAGTTCCAAAATATCCTCCGGTTATTGAAGACTTAACTTTGGAAATAGATCCCAAAATAAAATACGTGAATATAGTTAACGTAATTGAGTCTCAAAGCAAGCTTGTCAATAAGGTGGATCTCGTAAGCGAATACCAAAATCGGAAAACATTTCGCATAACCTATTTAAGCCGTGACCGAAACCTTACAAACGAAGAAATCGAACCACTCCGCGAAAAAATCACCTCCGCCCTAAAGAAAACCCTCGGCGCTAATATTGCCTAGTATAATTCTTCTTCTCCCTCGAGGGAGAAGGTTCGGGATGAGGGTGACTTCCAGCAGCTCTTTCTATTCTCATTAATACTTTATCTATACGCTTTAGCACATCATAATTCCAAAATCTCAAAACCCGATACCCCTCTTTTGCTAACCAAGCAGTCCGCACTCGATCTTTTTGTTTTTGAATATTATCTTTGTGTAATGCTCCATCTAATTCTGCAATTAGTTTTCGCTCTAAGCTTATAAAGTCTACTATATATTTCCCAATTAAGTGTTGTCTTCGAAATTTTACTCCGGCTAGTCTTCTGCTTCTCAAGTGATACCAGAGTATTTTTTCCGCTCGCGTTTGGTTAGAACGGAGCTCTTTTATAAACGACTTTTTATCGCTCTGCATATTCACCCTCACCTTGATCCTCTCCTCAATTGGAGAGGAAAGGATATATTTAAAGTATAAACAATTATGGGGTGGGGGTGGGAGTTAGGGTTGGAGTAGGGGTTCCAGAAATTTCGGGTGTTGGGGTTGGCGCGTCGTATTTATGGTCTGAAACCTCGGTTGGAGGTCTGTATAAATCATCTCCGGGATGAGCTTCATTTAGCCAGTTATTTATTGCTTCTTGCCAGCGGTTGCGGCCGTCTCGCGAAACAGGATCTGACTCCTCAAAGACAATATATTCTTTAACATCATAGTCTCCTCGACTAATTTCTTCATCGTTTGCTAACTTTCCACCCTGGTGTTTTGACATCTTAACCTTTTTGAAGATAACAGCATTCGTTGTGGGTTCGGTACCTTTTACGAAATATTCACTTCTTGTAGGCTGGCCGTCCCGCGGCAATCCTCCCGAAAACGCATCAATCTGCATAGCTACTATACCAGGAGGTTCTGGAAATCTTTCATCAGTTTTTCCCTTCAGCACAAACTGTGTAACTCTTCTCCAAATGGGTGTTGCTCCCGTAACCCCTGAGGCAATCCTTTCATTCATAGCTGTATTATCATTGTTTCCAACCCAGGCGGCGACCACAAAGGATGGGGTATACCCGGCAGCCCAGTTATCCCTCTTTGAATCTGTAGTTCCAGTTTTGACTGAAACTGTACGGCCCGCAATGTTAAGAAACGAGTTAGTACCAAAGATTTCTGATCTGGCATTATTATCCAAAAGAATATGTGAGATTAAAAATGCCACTTCTTCCGATAGTACTTTAACACCTTTTGAATCCTTGTGTTTATAAATCGTTTTCCCTTTTGTATCTTTAACTTCAGCAATTGAAAATGCATCTTTTTTAACTCCTTTATTTGCAAATACTGAATATGCTGTTGCCATCTCAACAAGCGATACTTCGCGCCCCCCAAGAACTAATGAGAGACCTACGTCTTCAAGATTTCCCTGCGTCGGCTGCCAATTTTCTATCCCCATCTCGTATGCTTTCTGCATAACAGGCTTAATTCCGACCTTTGCTAACATCTTAACAGCCGGTATATTTTCCGAATTACCAAGCGTGAATCTTATCTGCATTGGCCCTCTATATTTTCCGTCGTAATTGACAGGGATATAATCTTTCTGTCCGGGAACATTAGTTGGAAATTCAGTTTTTAAATCCATGAGAAGAGTTGCGGGTGTATATCCTTTTTCAAAAGCCGTTGCATACATGACTGGCTTCATTGCTGATCCCGGCTGGCGGCGGGCTGCTGCGGCATTAAAATTACCTTCTTTCTCAGTATCAAAATAATCCCGGCTTCCTACCATTGCTAAGATTGCGCCAGTTTTTGGATCCATGACAACTGCCGCGCCGTTACCCACGTTAAAATTTTCAAGTTTTTCGACCTCTTCAAACACTATATCCTCTGCGTTTTTTTGAATCTCGTAATCAAGCGTCGTTATTACGGTCAGATTTCCGTTCTCAACAACAGCCTCTCCATATAGAGTTACCAGCTGTCCGCGAATATATTGTACAAAGTGGGGTGCCTTAAGGTTTCCTTGTTTCTGAGTAAAAGTAAACTTCTCAACTTCTTTTAATGCATTTTGTTCTTGTTTCCGGGTAATTTTCCCATCTTCCCTCATTCTTCGCAAGACATCCTTTGTTCTTTGAATATATGATTTATCTTTACCTACAAACGGAGAATAGAGAGAAGGCGCCTGGGGAAGTCCTGCCAAAAAAGCGCTTTGCGAGAGATTTAATTCTTTAGCATGCTTGCCAAAATATAGATTCGCCGCCGCTTCAACTCCAACAGCAGTG
>CAYIRD010000015.1:9658-13779 GCA_964365755.1 uncultured Gammaproteobacteria bacterium
GGCAACATTATTTAAATACATTTCAAGGATTTCATCTTTTGAAAATCTTTGATCAACCTGAATTGCCAGAATTAACTCCTTTGCCTTTCTTGTAATGCTTCGCTCAGGCGTTAACAGAACATTCTTTACCAGCTGCTGAGTTATTGTGGAACCTCCTGTCACCCTGCTTTTCAAGATTGGATCAAGCAGTAATCCCCGGATTAAACCCGTAACAGAGAATCCTTTGTTAGTATAAAAATCTTTATCTTCTATTGAGATTGTTGCGGTCTTAAGATTCTCCGGAACATCTTTTAGAGGAACGTACAGCCTGTTGTAATCCCGGAAGATGGAATAGAGCACAACACCTTTCTTGTCAAGAATCTTGGTGGAGTCTTTGATGTCGCTTCCTGCAAGTTTTCCAGGAGTTGGTAGGTCTCGCGAAACCCAAAGAAAATAGAGAAAGAAGAGAACAATTCCTCCGATTAATCCCAAGAAAATATACCGTGTCAGCTTACTTAAAACTAGAAGTTTGAGCGAAGATCTTTGTATTCTAAGCCTTCGAGAACTGTAGGCAGATCTGTAATACTGCATGTCCGATTATTATATCAATCTATAGCTATATTGTCGAACCACTGCCTATAACGTATAATAGCTTTATGGACAAAATCACTGAACTCTTAACTCGAGGCGTAGATCAAATATTACCGAACAAAGAAGAACTTGAAAAACTTTTAAGATCGGGCAAAAAACTTCGCGTCTATCAAGGGTTCGATCCGACATCGCCGGGACTACATATCGGGCATATGATTGGGCTTAAGAAATTACGGCAATGGCAAGATTTGGGACATGAGGTTATTTTTCTTATAGGCGATTTCACTGGAATGACCGGAGATCCAACCGGAAGGGATAAGACTCGTGAACCGTTAACCAGAGAACAAGTGCTTGAAAACGCAAAGACTTACAAAGATCAAGCTGGTCGAATCTTAAGATTTACGGGAGAGAATGCCGTCAAAATAAAATATAACAGCGAATGGCTTTCTAAGCTTTCGGCTCTCGAGAGCGCTAGATTGATGTCATTATTTTCAATCCAGCAAATTCTTGAAAGAGATATGTTTCAGCAAAGGTTAAAAAAAGACCAGGAAGTTTCGATGGTAGAGGTGATGTACCCCATCATGCAAGGATATGATTCCGTCGCTATGGATGTTGATGTTGAAGTAGGGGGTCGAGATCAATTATTTAACATGATGATGGGACGCGATATGATGCGTAAAATTAAGGGCAAGAATAAATTTGTTATGACCACACCGCTTTTAACTGACGCAGCCGGAGAAAAAATCGGTAAAACAGAGGGGAATGCAATAGCGTTGACTGATAAACCTGAGGATTTATTCGCAAAAATAATGGGACTGCCAGATGAAACAATAGGAAAGGGGTTTGAATATCTGACGAATGTTCCGATGTCAGAAGTAGAAAATATTCATACTAAATTAAATATAGAAAAAAATCCAATCGAGTTTAAAAAAAGACTGGCATTTGAAATTGTTCGAGAGTTAAATAATGACGAAGATGCAAAACGCGCGCAGGAGCATTTCGAAAAAACGGTTCAGAAGAAAGAATTGCCTGAGGATATTCCTACTTTTGAAATGAAAGCAGAAGACCACCTGGTAATCACAGAACTTTTGGTTCGCGCAGGTTTAGTCGAAAGCAAATCCGATGCAAAGAGATTGGTAGAGCAGGGCGCAGTGGAAGTTGATTCGGACCGAGTGGATTCACCATCAGAAGAAATAATCCCGGAAGACAACATGCTCATCAAATCCGGCAAACGCAACTTCATCCGAATAAAACTACGCTAGTTCTTGCAGTTGTCCAAATTCATGTTAAAATGTCTGAACCTGCCATATTTATGGCCGATAAACGCGAACGACTGAGAAGTACTGTTTCAACATCTCTTGAAGCTGCGAAAAGAGCGGAGCAATCAAGACGACCAGATCTCCCTGATAGGCGAAATCCTTTATTCCAAGCACTTTTAACAAAAAACCCTGCTTTGGCGGAAAGTTTATCTAGCGTCCCATTAGATTGGCAAATAATGTTAAGAAGCTATGGGGTTTCCTTTTTAAGAGACTATCCTTACGACACATCTTTGTATGGTCTAATTGGGTGGGACGCTTGCCGTCTAGTTGTTGATTTAGATATGGACTATAACGCAGTAGCCTTAAGATTCCATGCTTATGACAGAACAGGCGATATGACCGTAGAAGAAGGGATGCTTGTAGTTGACGGAAAAGTGACAATTCTAAACGATGGAAGATTCGATATTCCATGGAATCCTTATAGAAATGAGATGATAGCGGCAATAGATAAGGCAACTGGAAGAACAGATGATCCCGAAACCTTAAGATGCTTATTTGACTACCTCTTCGAAGACATTGGAGTTCTTCCGGGTGTTCGGGATAGCTGCGGAAGTTCTTTCGGTCAATTCGCAACTCATGCTTACTTTGGAATTCGATCTGGTGAAACTACAATGAACCCTCCTCTTGCTGTGGGTTGGCCCATGACCGAAGGCCACTATCTTCTCTCCTAATCCCGAGGTGTAGCTACGAATCCACCTCCGAGGTGGATCTCTATTGACACCTCGGGAAACCAACTAGGTTAGTTCTTTTCTTAGGCCTTCGCGGCCCAAGTCAAACCATAACCTGTTTTCTGCGTTATCATCACCGTTAATGAATTTTTCCTGATGCACTCCCATAAACTTAGCGACGTAATCGGCCAAAGCATAATCATAAAGATATTCTCTTTCTTTGGACACTAAGGGGTTAAATCGATTATACTCTGAGGCAATTTGTTCGGTTCTTTCACGAAGCGACCTTGGATCACCAAGGTTATGCATTAGACTTGCAGAAATAACTGCTAACTCCTGTATCCTCGGGTACCAAAAGGCAACCGAAAAGTCCAGGACATAAATATCTCCATTTTCAGATTTCAAAACGTTTCCTTTTGTAAAATCTCCATGTACAAAAGCCATCGGCAGGTTATCAATAGGAATTTGGTCGTATAACTCAATAGCGCGGCGCACAAATCTTAAATCCTCAGGTTGAATAAATTCTCTTACGCGCTCAAACATTTCGTGAATTCTTGGGATTGACCAAGAATCAACAACGCGTGACGGTTGATAATCAATTCTGTTAATTCTTGCCGCTTGTTCAGCTATCTTACTAAGGTCATCGTCTGTTGGAGAACCTAATTCGAAATATGTTTTCCCTTCTATAAATTCCATTAGAATAAGGCTAATACCTTTTGCTTCTGAGTCGGAATAGATAATTTCACCATCCTGAGATCTAAGTATTCGCGGATGTGTAACACCCGCTTCCATTACTTTCTCCATCATCTGTCCGTAGTTAGCAATATCTTCAGACGTTCTTTCTTTTTCAAACATTTTAGCAACATATTTACCTTTGCCCGTTTCAACGATTACATTACAGTCTTCGTATCCAATGCCAATAGGCGAAAAACTTCGCGGTTTGCCAATTCCATATGCCAAAGCCAATCTGTCTATAACAGGTTCAATTTCACCTGAAAAATTGAGTCTGTCAAAAGGATTTCTCTTGTTCTCCTGGGTCATGCGCAAATTATATCAGTTATCGAGCTTGATATAACTCGAGATTTTGATAATATATACTATATGGAGGCGATGAGGAGGCATAAATGGGTTTTTAAGGCTATAATTATTATTGCGTTTGCGGCGATTCTTATCTCAAGCATCCTTCCCTTCTTCTTGTATTAGTTTTATAATCTCTCCATGGATCTAAAGACTCCACTTGTTTTGTTAGGGCCCGTATTCCGAATGAAAAAAAATATACTCTCCAAGGTGGAACTTGAAACTGTAGAGGACTTTTTATTCTATATACCTTTTCGCTATGAAAATAATTCAGTAATAGCAAAAATCGGAACCCTTCAGTTGGGTGAGGCCGTAACTGTCCAGGGACAAGTCACAGCAACGACTAATATATTTACAAAGCGCGGTCTTACGATTCAAAAAGTAACCGTCGAAGACGATAGCGGGAAAATTGATGCAGTTTTTTTCAATCAGAAATTTATTTTATCAAATATCAAAAAGGGTAATCTCGTTTCTTTTGCCGGTCGTG
>CAYIRD010000016.1:0-6307 GCA_964365755.1 uncultured Gammaproteobacteria bacterium
TCAAGAGCTATGATTTCATAAGACGAGTCATTTAAAAATAGCTCCACCTTTCCATCTGTGTAGAAAGCTCTTCCGGTTATGTTAATAAGTTCAACACTTGTGCCTGCGGGTAGTGGATCAAGCTGGGGTGGTTCAAGATCTGCGTCTGAAACCAGGTTTTTTGACTGGTTAGATTTTCCTGCAAGGATATCTATGAAACCTCCGAGTCCAGAGATTAAAATTGGTCCAAAATTCACTGCAACAAATAGAACCACAACAATTCCAATAAGAGAAGCGTACAATTGTTTTTTGTTTTGTTTCTCAGATCTTCTTGAGAACCTAGATTCCATAATTATAGCCTCTGCCTTTTTCTAGCTTTTTGGGCAACCTTTAGTTCCAAAATGGATATTTTTAAATCTTTGTCCGCCGTAGTGAATTCCTCATTTGTTAATTTTTCATGAAGTTTTTGCTCTGCCTGTCTTTTTTTCTCTTCACTTGCCGCCTGTTCTATGCTTTCAGCTCTTACTGCGTAATCTGAGAGTACACTCGCTTTATTTTTGTTTATTTCTAAAAATCCGCCGGATATCACGTAAGATGTTCTTTTCCCTTGCGTAAGAACTTCTATCTCCCCTTCCGAGAGTTTTGTAAAAAGAGAGGTATGGTGAGGAAGAATTGTGATTATACCGTTTACAGTCGGGAGAGTAACCTGATCAGTATCCCCCTCAAAGATTATGCCTTGCGGGGAGACTATCTCAAGATATAGATTATCCGCCATATTTTTTCACCCCAAGCTAGGCTTGGGGACCCCTTCTTACCGCCTCCTCTATTGATCCAACCATATAGAAGGATTGTTCCGGTAGTTTGTCGTGCTTTCCTTCAATTATCTCTTTAAACCCCCTTACTGTATCTGAGATTTTAGAGTAGCGTCCGCTCATTCCCGTAAACATTTCAGCAACAAACATTGGCTGGGTTAAAAACCTTTGAATTTTTCTTGCTCGGGCAACTGTTAATTTATCTTCATCAGACAGCTCATCAATTCCAAGAATCGCAATTATATCCTGAAGGTCTTTATATCTCTGAAGCGTTCTTTTGACTTCAGACGCGATCGTATAATGTTCCTGACCCACAATATTTGGGTCAAGTAACCTTGAGGATGATGTCAGGGGATCGACTGCAGGGTATAGTCCTTGCTCGGCAATTGAACGTTCGAGCGTGACTGATGCATCTAAATGTCCAAAAATAGTAACAGGTGCAGGATCCGTGTAGTCATCGGCCGGAACATAAATCGCTTGAACAGAGGTAATAGAGCCTTTTTTAGTGGACGTTATTCTTTCTTCAAGCATTGCAAGATCTTGGGCTAAATTGGGCTGATATCCAACGGCTGAAGGCATGCGCCCAAGAAGTGCTGAGACCTCACTTCCAGCCTGAGCGTATCTAAAAACGTTGTCAATGAAGAGTAGTACGTCCTCACCCTTTTTGTCTCTAAAGTATTCGGCCATTGTTAAAGAAGTTAGACCTATTCTTAATCGGTTTCCAGGAGGCTCATTCATCTGCCCAAACAGCATGACAGTTTTATCAAGTACGTCAGCTTCCTTCATTTCAAGCCAAAGATCTGTCCCCTCACGTGTACGCTCTCCGACCCCTGCGAAAACCGAGTGGCCTTTGTGAACCGTTGCAATATTTCTGATTAATTCCTTAACGATTACAGTTTTGCCGACACCAGCTCCACCAAAGATTCCAATTTTGCCTCCTTTTGTGAAGGGGGCTATTAAATCAATTACTTTAAGACCAGTTTCAAGCATCTCAGGCTTTGTTGATTGTTCGGAAAGCAGAGGTGCAGACTTATGAATTGGTTCAAGCATCTCAGCTTTTACATTAACGGCCCCCTTTCCATCAATTGGCTGACCTAGCACATTGAAAATCCGTCCCAATGTCTTCTCGCCTGTCGGAACTTTAATAGGAGACTTTGTTCTCTTGACATCCTGTCCACGCTTGAGACTCTCAGTTGGTCCTAAAGCAAGCGTTCTCACTTCACCATTTCCAATTTCAAATTCAGTCTCAAGAATTAGCGTCTCTCCTAAAAGATCTACCTTTAACGCTTCATAAATCTTTGGAACTTCACCTCTAAAAAGAACATCAACAATTGGACCCTGTATCCTAATGATAGTTCCTTCGTTTGCACTTATTTTTTTTCTTGGCATAATCAGGATTTATTAGAAAGCGTTAATAATTCGTTTGTAATTCTCTCTTGGCGTGACTTATTGTAAATAAGTGTTAAGTAATCGGCAATATCTAGCGCATTATTCTTTGCATTTTGCATAGCTACCATTCTGCTCGCTTGTTCCGATGTATAAGCCTCAATGAGCGAATTGTAAAGTATGACTTCAAGATAATAGGGAAGAAGTTCCGAAAGTATATCAGAGAGCTTAGGTTCGAATATAAAGGGGAGCGGGATCGTCTCCTGTGCGGAAATTTCAATCGGTAGAATCTCTTTCAGCACTGGTTTCTGTGTAAATATAGAAGAGAATTCGGTAAAAAGAATTTTAAAGGATGAAACTTTACCATTAAGATATTCATTGTTGATAATTTCTATTAGCTGATAAACAGTTCTATATGGCGGTAGAGTAGTGCCAATCTTAAAATCCGCGATTAATTCTCCCTCAAGTCTTCTTGAGAATTGGCTTGCCTTGCGACCCATGGTGATAAGTTTTAAGTTCTTGTTATCGATTTCTAGAATCTTTTTGAACAAGTTGGTATTAAGAGATCCGCAAAGTCCTTTATCCGGGGATATAACTAACACGAGACTTTTTTCCGCCTCGTTTTTTGATATATAAGGGTGTTTTAAATGTGACTCATCTACGTGCGCAATGATCGAGGATGTAAGATTAGTAATTCTTTCAGCATAAGGCTTATTAGCTAAAACTTCTCCTTGCGCTTTTTTGATTTTACTTGCCGAGACCATCTCCATAGCTCGCGCAATTTGAGCTATGTTTTGGGCTGTCTTTTTTCTCCGCAATAATATTTGTAAATTCTGAGCCATATTTTTCTTGATTTTTATTTAAACGATTTTTTTGAAATTTTCTATTTCAGTTGTCAATTCTTTAATGGTTTTATCATCCATTTTTTCTTTTGAGGAAATTCTTGCCCACAGTTTTTTATTTTTCACTTTAATAAAGTCATGAACTTTTGTTTCAAAATTCGAAACCTTTGAAAGAGAAAGATCATCAAGCAATCCTTTTGATGCCGCGAATATAGAAATAACTTCCTGCGCCTCATCCTGCGGCGCAAATTGCGGCTGCTTAAGGATTTCTGCCACTCGTCTCCCACGCTCAAGTTGTTTTTGGGTCTCAAGGTCCAAGTCGCTTCCAAATTGCGCAAATGCAGCAAGCGACCTAAACTGAGCAAGCTCAAGTCTTAATGGACCTGAAATTTGTTTGATAATTCCCGTCTGCGCGTTACCTCCAACGCGTGAGACTGAAAGCCCTGCATTAATTGCGGGTCTTGTTCCGGCATTGAATAGATCTGTTTCAAGGTAAATCTGCCCGTCAGTAATTGAAATTACGTTCGTCGGGATATAGGCGGCCACGTCTCCTGCCTGAGTTTCAATGATTGGGAATGAAGTTATTGAACCCCCGCCTTCTTCCTTGGACATTCTGGCCGATCTTTCAAGTAACCTTGAATGAAGATAAAAAATGTCGCCAGGGTATGCCTCACGTCCGGCAGGACGCCTCAGAAGTAGAGATATCTGCCTGTATGCCCAAGCATGTTTTGAAAGATCATCATACACAATAAACACGTCGCGCCCTCGATCCATGAAATACTCAGCTATAGCGGTTGCCGTAAACGGGCTGAGGAACTGCTGGGCCGGCGAGTCAGATGCAGACGCAGCAACAACGATTGAGAATGAAGAAGCGTCTTCTTCAGAGAGTTTGGCAACAATTCTTGCGATGTTTCCTCTTTTTTGGCCTATAGCACAGTAAACACATATAACGTCTGGAAGATTCAAGTCACGTTTTTTTTGATTAATTATAGTGTCAATCGCTATTGCAGTTTTTCCAGTATTTCTATCACCTATTATAAGTTCTCTTTGTCCACGTCCTATTGGTATCATAGAATCTATTGCCTTGATTCCCGTCTTAAGTGGTGTGTCTACTGGCTGGCGTTTAATTACCCCGGGAGCAATTTTTTCTAGCGGATAAAACTTTCCCCCTCCCTTCAGGGGTTTTCCGTCCAAAGGTTCTCCGAGAGCATTTATTACACGGCCCAAAAGTTGCTCAGAGACGTTTATTCCAAGCGTTTTTCCCGTAGTTTTAACTCTCATATCCTCAGAAAGAGAGTCTGAATCTCTTAGCAAGACAATAGAAGCCTGATCTTCGTCTAGATTAAAAATCAGACCGCGAGTTTTGTCTTCAAATTCAACCTCCTCACCAAAACCCGCGCTTCCAAGCCCATTAGCACTTACAATTCCGTCTCCGATAGATAAGATCCGTCCCTCATTCGTCTGGCGAGGAATTACGTCCATTTTATCAATCCGTGACTCTAAATCTTTTAAGAAATCTTGTATGTTATCTTTTCTATTTGCCATTTAGGTTTTTAGCTGTTCAATTGCATTTGTCATGTATCCTTTGAAAGTAAGATCAATAATTGTGTCATCCTTAATTATTTTTATTCCGGGACCTATAGATTTATCCTCTTCAAAAAAAATTCCCCTGGGTTTAAATTTTAGAGCAAGAGATTTTTGAATTTTACTTGAGAGTTCCTGAGATGAAATTATGCGGACAGAATTATCATATACAACCTTCCTTACTTTGTATAGATATGAGATTAGTTCTTTCCTCGTCAAGTTTGAGAGTGCAAACTTGACGACTTTTTTATTCAATCGGCCGTTATAGAGAGTATTTCGTGCCAACTTCATAATCTGTGCCGGGTTTATCTGTGCTTGATTGTTAATCATATTTACTTAGTCTTTTTACATTGCGTTCAAATATCTTATTTTTCTCTTCTTTTGTAAAAAATTCAGTTAGAACGCGGTCAAGAATTTTCTCTGATAGAGTAAGAGAAATATCTCTTGCCTGATCCTTAACAGAGGCAAGTTCTAGGAGAGCAGTGCCATGCGCTTCAGAAATAATTTTTTTTGCCTCCACTCTTGATTTATTGAGAATTTCCTCACGCAAAACTTGGGCATTGCTGCGTGTTTCCTTGATAATTTTATCCGCTTCTGATGCTGCCTGAGCTATTATTTTATCCTTTTGAGCCTCTGCCTCAGTGAGTGCGATCTTTGCATTTTCTGCGTCATGCAGACCCTTTTCAATAGCGTTTGATCTATCTTTTAGAACCTTGAGGATAGGTTTGTATAAAAATCTTTTAAAAATAAAGAAGAGAATCAAAAAATTTACGATTTGAGCTATGAAGAAAACGGGTTCAAACCCAAAGTTATTCAATATCTCCATAAAAATTCTAGTGACTAGTAACTAGATATTAGATACTAGAATGGGTAAGAGGTTACTAGTAGCTAGTGTCTAGTTTCTAGTTTCTCATTACCCTGTGAAAGCTAAAATTAGAGCGTAAATAGCTATAGCTTCAGCAAAAGCCATTGCCAAAAGCATAGCAGGGAGTACTTTATTTGATGCGTCAGGATTTCTCCCTATCGCTTCCATCGCTTTGAGACCAATAAGACCAATAGCAATAGCAGGACCCGCTCCACCTATTGCAATGATTAATCCACCTGTTACTGAAAATTCCACTAGAGCTCACCCCCCTTCGCCCCTCGAAGCTCTGCAGCGCAGAGCGAAGTGGGGCCCGGATCGGGGCTTCGGGGGGCAATGCCCCCTTTTGCTTTTAGAAATTTCATAAGGTAAATCATTTTCATTTCATGTACTATGTGTTTCTTCATTGTGCGGTGTGATTAAGATTGTCATAAATACCATTGTTAACATAGAAAACACTAAAGCTTGCACTAAAGCGACAATTGACTCAAGTAATAAGAAAGGAATAGGTGCAACAAATGCAAACAGGGACGAAATGGTATGAATTACTACTTCACCCGCATATATATTACCAAAAAGACGAAAAGAAAGCGAGACAATTTTTGTAAACTCAGATACTAGTTCCAATAGTCCAACAAAGAGGAAAATAGGGTTTAATGAAAAAAATCTTTTAAGGTAATCTACGATCCCGTTGTATTTAATAGCAAGAATATGGGTTGCAGCAAGGGAGATTGTTGCCAGAGCAAAAGTAGCATTAAAATCTGAGGTAGTTGCACGAAGAATTGGAACAAAAAACTCATGTCCATCTTTGTGATGAAAAAAACCTATTGATCCAAATCCAG
>CAYIRD010000016.1:6317-13751 GCA_964365755.1 uncultured Gammaproteobacteria bacterium
CCCAATTATATTCGCTGCAAAAATAAAAATAAAAAAACTTGCAAACCAGGGAAATATATCATTTGTAAATTTACCAGATATTTGTTGTGTCAGTGTGTAAAAGTATTCGATAACACCTTCTACTACTAGCTGAATTTTTGAAGGAATTTTTGATAGAGTGGTCCTAATATAAAATACCAAACTTAGCACGATTACATCAACAAGTATAGTTGCTAATATAGTATTTGTTATCTTGAAGCTTCCAAGAGTTGTAATAACTTCAGGCGCAAGAGCAATTTGTGCCATAAATTTTCCAATTCATTGTAGCAAAGAAAAATTTAGGCCGCAAGTCGTGCGATGTTTTCTGCGATTATTACAGGTCTATCGTCCTTAAAATCCAGCCGGCCTTCTATAATGACAAGCGAGTCTTTGACGAGGTTATATTTAAACGTATCAAAAGTCTTTGGGAAGACAACGCATTCCACACTGTAACCTACATTATCCTCAAGCGTTACAAATGCCATTTCGCTATTGGATTTTCTTGTAAAAATTTTTCTTATCATAGAGAGAATTCCTCCTACTTTAATTTTTGGGCCTTCCTTTTCCTCATTAAGAGCGGGGATTGCATGGGTCGTTTGTTGGAAGAGAGTGCCAAAATGCTGATTGAGGGGGTGGTCAGTTAAAAAAAAGCCAAGTAGTTCCTTTTCAAAGAGAAGTTTCTCATTATCAGAGAACTCGTCAAAGTTAGAAGATAATTGAGTTTCAAAATTTGACTTTTTAGGTGAGGGATCATCATCAAAAAGTCCAAATTGGTTTTTTGACCGTTGCTTCTCATCTCTTGAGATTTTCTCGACAACTCCCTGATAGATACTGAGAAGCGCAGCCCTTTTACCAAATTCGTCCATTGCGCCTGCTTTAATAAGACTTTCGACAGTTTTTTTATTTACTTTTTGAAGGTCAACTTTTTGACAAAGATCAGAAAGGCCAGTAAAAGGGTCCTGTTTTCTTGCTTCAAGGATTGAAGAGATAGCCGCAGTGCCGACATTTTTTATAGCCGAAAGTCCAAACCTTACTTTCGTTTTATCTTCTATAGAAAAATCTGACAGTGAATTGTTAACAGAGGGTGGTAAGATTGTTACCTTTAATCTTCTGCATTCAGCAATTGCCTGGGATATCTTCTCATTTCTGGCAGGGCCAGAAGTGCCGCGTGATTCTGCTGTTAATAGGGCAGTCATAAACTCTACCGGAAAATGGGCTTTAAGGTAAGCCGTTCTAAATGCGATCGTTGCGTAACATGCTGCATGCGCTTTGTTAAATCCATATCCTGCGAAAGGTGCGATTAAATTGAAGAATTCATGAGCTTTCTTTTTCTCCATTCCGTTGGCAACGCAGCCTGCCACAAATAGCTCTTCCTGCTTTTTCATTTCGGAAGGAATCTTTTTGCCAACGGCTTTTCTTAATTTATCAGCATCAAGCCAGGAATAACCGGCGAGCGCAATCGCAGAGAGTAGTACGTCATCTTGATAAGTCAGCACTCCATAAGATTGTTGCAGGATGTCTTTTAATCGTTTATCTGGATAGGAGATAAGCTTTGGATTGTGTTTTCTTGATATAAATTCAGGTATATTTGCCATGGGGCCGGGCCGGTATAGAGCGACCATCGCTTGAAGATCAAAGATTGAAGTCGGCTTCAGCTCTTTGATGTGTCTCCTCATTCCGGCGGATTCTAACTGAAATATGCCTGTTGTTTCTCCGGACGAAAGTAGTTCGTATGTCTTTTTGTCATCCAAAGGAAGTTTTGAAAAATCTATGGAGTGATCTTGATTCTGCGTAACGTACCTTAAGGTTTCTTCGATGATGGTCAGATTTCTTAGGCCCAAGAAGTCCATCTTGAGTAGACCCACACCATCTTCTCCGACTGTATACATATCAAATTGAGTGATAACTCTATCACCATTCGTCTCCCTCTGGAGTGGTGTATATTCTGTTAGTGGCTTATCAGCAATTACAACTCCTGCGGCATGAACAGAAGCGTGTCTTGCTACACCTTCTAGTTTCTTTGCTAGATCAAGTAGTCTTTTTGTTTCAGGTTCTGTTCTGTATGCTACAGACAATTCCGGGCTTTGGGTTAACGCATTATCTATTGTCATTGCATGTCCCTGCCAGCCTGGCGGGATCATTTTGGCAATCCTATCGGGCCCTGCGTAGGGCATTCCTAAAGCTCTCCCTGCATCTCTGACAGCTTGTCTTGCTTCCATAGTACCAAAGGTTATAATTTGGGCAACCTTATCATCCCCGTATTTCGAAGTTACATATTCAATAACCTCATCACGTCTCGTGTCTGCAAAGTCCAAGTCTATGTCTGGGGCTGAGGGTCTAAAGGGATTTAAAAACCTCTCAAAAGGAAGATTGAAGAAGAAAGGGTCTGCGTCTGTAATATTCAATGCGTAAGACACTACGGACCCAGCCGCCGATCCACGTCCTGGGCCAACGGAGATTCCTTTGCTTTTTGCCCAATTTACAAAGTCGGCTACTATTAGAAAATACGCCTCATAGCCTTTCTTTGTGATTACTGATAGTTCCATCTCTACTCTCTCTTTGATTTCCGCAGTTACAGTTTTGTACCTTTTTTTGAGACCTTCGCCGACCAATTTCTTGATGTATTCGGTTGGAGTCAATTTCATTGGTACTTCAAATTGCGGCATTATCCATCGTCCAAGCTCGATTTCTAAATTGCATTGATCCGCGATCCTTGTCGTATTTTTTAAGGCAACTGGTAAGTCTATAAACATTGCTCTCATCTCATCTTGTGACTTTATGTAGAAATCGGGAGAATCTATCATTGATAGTCCTCTGTTGGGAGTGTCTATGGTAGTCTGGGTTCCTATGCACAATAGAATTTCCTGGGCTTCCGCGTCATCATGCCGTATATAATGATTGTCGTTTGTAGCAACTATTGGAATACCGTATTTTTCCGACAAAGAGATTAATTTACCATTCAGCAACTCTTGTCTCTCTATTTTGGGATGTCTTTGCAGTTCTAAATAGAAATTGTTCGGGTATATTTCTGCAACCTGCTCAAGTCTTTGGCTAGCCTCCCTCTCTTTTCCGGCAAGTAAAGGATCTGAAACAAATCCATTCAAACAAGAAGATAAGCAAATCAGACCTTGACTATATTTCTCAAGTAGCGCAAGGTCGGTTCTTGGCTTGTAATAGAATCCCTCAAGATGCGAAATGGAGACTATTTTCATAAGATTTTTGTAGCCTGTTACGTCTTTTGCCAAAAGGATCAAATGGTTGTAGTCCTTGTCCTCAACGGTCTTTTCGTGCCTGGATCCTGGGGCTATGTAAATTTCACACCCAATTATTGGTTTTATTCCTAATTCTTTGCATGTTTTATAAAATGTTATTGCTCCGTAGAGTGCTCCGTGATCTGTGATTGCCAAAGCGTCCATGCCCAGTTCTTTGACACGCTCAATCATTGGACGGACTCTCGACAGGCCGTCGAGGAGAGAATACTCAGAGTGGTTATGAAGATGTACAAAATCCGCCATGATTAAGCCGTTGCCAAGACGCTGAATTCGCCCGTTTGATTGCTTACGAATTCTTGTACGTTTCCCGAGAGCGTATTCATAAATTCTATTGGTGTTGCCCCCTCCGCCTCGACAATTAATGTACCTTCATGTTCTAGTTGGTTAGGGTGATCATGTAGGACTTGTGGTCCAACCGCTTCTTTCACTACAACTCTTTGGACTCTTTTCGCCATGTCCCCCAAGATGCTTTTAGTAGTTTGATATTTTTTTAATGCTAAAGAATATTCGTCTCCTAAATCTTCTGGGATTTCTCCCGTATCAATTATCATCCTTACGTCAATGTCCTTTCTTGGGAAAGGCTTTGTCAACGCTCCTCCTACCAAGACTAAAGCCCCTCTCAGATGCCTCTCCTGCATCACTGGAGTAAACGCTTGCGTAATCCTTACTAGATTTTCTCTATCCTTTTCTGGCATTCTTGCCAACGCTTCTTCGCGGGGTGTTTCTTGCCTGACAGCCGCTAATTTGTCAAACGCTTCAAATAAGTGTGGTCTTCTATTTTCTGTCTGCCCCATGTCCGCCATTTGGGTTAATTTTACACTTATTTGAGGGTTTGTTCAACGAGCTCGCGGATACCTTCTGATGATGAATTTGGGGGGAGAAGAGCTCGAACTTTACCTATTATAAAACCCAAGACTTGGGTTTTTCCTGCCTTGTAATCTTCTACTGCGCGAGGATTCTCAAGAAACACTTGTTCTATTGCCTTTTTTAATTCTTCCGAATCCGCTTTAGTGGTTTGTTGGGTCGATAAAATCAATTCGACTAATTCGGCCGGGACAGTTTTCCTGACGTCCGGTTTTTTATTAATAATGTAGTTTGCGATTTGTTTCGGTGCAACATTATGCTTTTTTCCGTCGCGCACTGCTTGCTCAAAATAATTTGCGGTCGAAACATCCCTAGCAAGAATTTCAACATCATATTCTGTTAAGGAGTACTCCTTTAGAAATCTTTTTCTTCTGTCGTCAGGCATTTCTGGGATCTGTCTTCTGATTTCCGTTATCTGTGTATCTGAAAATACGATGGGTGGAATGTCAGGCTCCGGGAAATAACGGTAATCATGCGCTTCTTCCTTTGACCTTTGGGATACTGTGGTATTCTTTTTTTCATCCCAGCCTCGTGTTTCCTGTTCAGGAGTTTCACCACGATCAAGAATTTCTGTTTGTCTTTTTATTTCCTCGTCGATTGCCCTGGCGACGAACCGAAATGAATTTATATTCTTTACCTCCACCTTATATTTAGGTAGATTGTCAGTTGTCAGTTGTCCTTTGTCAGTTGTTATCGAACTGAGCGATATGTTCGGCTCCAGTCTCATATCACCTTTCTCCATGTCGGCATTTGAAACATCTAAGTACCGTACAATCTGCTGTAGTTTCTGAAGGTATTCAGTAACTTGTTCCGCAGTCTCAAAGTCAGGTTCGGTAACAACTTCAACTAACGGGACCCCTGAGCGATTAAAATCAATTAGGCTAAAGTTTTGAGTTTTGAGTTTTGAGTTTTGAGTTCCAAATTGATGGGTCAATTTGGCTGTGTCTTCTTCCATATGAACCCGACGAATTCTTATGTTTTTAGTTTTAAGCTTTATGTTTCCTTCCAGTCCAAATGGCACGTCGTATTGAGAGATTTGGTAACCCTTAGGAAGATCAGGATAGAAGTAATTTTTGCGATCAAACTTTGAGACATTTGAAATTTTACAATTCAGGGCAAGAGCAATTTTTATACACCATTCAATTGCTGTCTTGTTTGGAACAGGAAGTGCACCGGGGAGTCCCAAACAAACAGGACAAACGTATGTGTTAGGCTCTTTCCCAAAATAGTCAGCTGAACACCCACAAAACATCTTTGATTTAGTCTTAAGCTCAACGTGTGTCTCAAGTCCTATTACCGGTTTATAATTCATTTTTAGTTTTGTTTCTAAAGTTTTCGCGTCCGGTTCCAGCTGCGTCATTATAAATCGCAGCCATTAATGCCAAGCCAGCTAGGGCCACGACAGTGGCTAACTCGGGTTGGCTTGAGAGTTTATTAATAGCTAATCCACAAGCAGTAAAGTCAACACCCACGCCGACTAAATCGCGGACAAAATGCTTGTTTACGCCTTCATAAAATGATTCAAAGACAGTTGGATTTGATTCTTTTCCCATGGTTATAAAATTTTTCTTTCATGCGTTTGTTCAAATGCGTAGCCAATTCGAAACAATAATTTTTCAGAAAATTGCGGTCCAAGTATTTGAAAACCTGTTGGCAAATCGCCGATAAAACCAGAAGGAACCGCAAGGCCAGGAATTCCTGCTAGGTTTGCAATAACAGTGTAGACATCTGAAAGGTACATTTTAAGAGGGTCGTTAACCTTTTCTCCAATTTTCCACGGAAGAGTAGGGGAAACCGGAGAAATTATTGCATCCACATTCTTGAACGCCTCATCAAAATCTCTTCGAATTAGAGTTCTAACCTGCATTGCCTTTTTGTAGTAAGCGTCGTAGTAGCCTGAGGACAAAGTGAAAGTTCCTAATATAATTCGGCGAATAGCCTCATCTCCAAACAATGATCTATCATTGCCATATCTAATTCCGTCGTATCGCGCGAGATTCGATGAAACTTCCGCCGGCTGAATAATATAGTAGCTTGCAAGACCATATTCGGTATGGGGAAGTGAGATTTCAACAATTTCTGCGCCAAGCTCTTGGTATTTCTTGATAACTCCTTCCACATTTTCTTTAATTTTAGAATCTAGTCCTGTTGAAAAGTATTCCTTAGGGATTCCTAATTTAACTCCGTTTACTCCATTACCTATGCCTTCAAGATAGTTAGGGATATCATTTTTTGTGCTTGTAGCATCCATGGGGTCATTTCCTGCTGTAATATTTAAGTAAATTGCCGAATCCACAACAGTTTTTGTAAAATGCCCAATTGAATCAAGAGATGAGGCCATTGCAATTATGCCGTACCTCGAAACTAATCCATATGTTGGCTTGAGCCCTACCGTGTTAGTAAATGATGCAGGCTGGCGAATGGAGCCGCCGGTGTCGGTACCGCTTGCAGCAATCGTCATGTTGGATGCTACTGCGGCAGCCGATCCCGAGCTTGAGCCTCCAGGTACATATTCTCTGTTCCAGGGATTTTTTGTTGGCCCAAAATCAGAATTATCTCCAGAGCCACCGTGCGCCCACGCATCGTGATTCAATTTTCCTAAGATTACAGCTCCTGCGTCTTTTAATTTTCGGACAACAGCTGCATCATATTGTGGAATATAGTTTCGAAGGACATTCGAGGCGGCGGTAGTTTTAAGTCCTTTTGTAAGATACATATCTTTCAATGCAATAGGGATTCCAAGCAGAGAAGAATTCGAACCATTCGCGCGGGATTCGTCTGCTTTTTTTGCATCATCTATCGCGCTTTTGTTTACCGTTATAAAGGCATTTATACTCGAATTATGCTTTTCGATCTGATCCAGGCAGGCTTTTGTTAATTCCGCGGAAGAATACTTTTTACTCTTTAATCCATCCAGAGATTCCTTAATTGTCAGAGTGTTTAGACCATTATTCATAATTCGTTATTCATGATTCACTTTCAAGGATTGCACCCACCTTAAATAATCCATTATGTTTCGAATTAGTTCCGGATAGCACTTCTTCTTGAGTGAGCGATGGTGAAGGGGTGTCCTCGCGGGTTATATTTTCTAGTCCTGTAACCTGAGAGGTAATTTCGACGTTTTTCGTATCAACCTCTTTGAGCTTTTCTACATAAGCAACAATCTCATTCAACTGATCTTCAAACTTCTTTTCATCCTCAGGTTTCAATTCGAGATTCGCCAATTTCGCCACCTTTTTTACGTCAATTTTCATAGAAATATTTTATCAGAGTTTGTTAA
>CAYIRD010000017.1:0-13347 GCA_964365755.1 uncultured Gammaproteobacteria bacterium
TTTTCAAAATTTTATACTTTGAAGAAATTGCTTGCCCGATTGCTGAGGAGGTGGGAGGCGAATAATATTGTGGTTAAGGCTGTGAAGGTGTAGAATTGGCGGTGTATGGCGCGTGAAATAGTTGGGGCGCCTGATTGGGAAAAACTTGATTGGCAGGAAACTCCTTACGAAGGGGTCTTTGTTAATAAACTTGAAGAGATTATAAATCCGGATAATCCAAGGGTTCCCTTCTCCACCACCATGGCAGTGAAAGTTGATCCGGGCGCATCCATTCCCCTTCATTATCACCTCCGGGAAATAGAATGGCGGGAAAAACTATCCTTTCCGCCTTTTGGCGATTTTGAAATTCTCAAGGTCAGCGGTCCGCAAAGTCTCCCTGGGATTAGAAACCTCACAATTATTGCAGGGGAAATACTCGGATTGAAGAATAATGATTTTCGCCCTCTATTTTTTACGTCAAGAATGACACCTGGTTTTACGGGGTACGATGAAATTAAAGAAATTAGCTAAAGGAGGCGCTGGGTAAAGAACCCATCTATTTTCTTGATAAGGATATTACTAGACTAATTGGTGAAACACGAGAATCCCAAAAGGAATATGAGAAGTTTATTTATGATGGTCTGAATGAGGATTTATCACATATCGAACAGTTATTTGAAAAGGAAGAGGCAACTTTTGGCGACTCTCGTTTCTCGACTCTATCTCAAAAAAAATACCTCAGAAGAAAACAACGTTTAAATTAGACTGGCAAAATAGAATCCTTGAGGACCGTCCCTGGAGTTGGTTAGGCGTATTTGGACCAAAGGGCTTCATCCTTGAGTTTGTCCAGGTCGCGAACACGGAATTGGCCACCCTTTTTACTCACGAGCTTTGACCGCTCAAGTTTCTTAAGCTCAACACTTGTTGTCTCCCGCGTTAATCCAACTAAACTTGCTATATCACGGTGCGTTAAGGGCACCCTTATTAAAATTTCATTTTTTTGTTTAATACCAAAGCGCTCAGCACATATTACTAGAATTGAAGCCACTTTTTGATATGCATTTCCAAAAACCATATATTCCATTCTTTCAAGAAGACCGCGGAGTCGGACTAGTATTTTGCTCGTGACTTCCCATAAGACCTCGGGATTTCTGTGTAAAAATTCCTTAAAGTCCTCTTTTGAGCTACGGTGAGCTTCTATAGGCGTCATTGCTTCACAATATTGAGTAAGAGGAACGTCATTAAAAGCCCAGATCATCGGAAAAAAATCTCCGGGTTTGAAAATTATTAGGTCTAATTCCTGACCTGACTCAGAAAGATTATAGACTTTTACGTAGCCGCGGTTAATGTAGAAGACCCCAGAAGGCTCATCGTTGGGACGAATTATAACTTCACCCTTTTTGTAATTAAGCCGTCTAAATTGATCGAAGAATTTTTCCAGTTGTTCCACTGATTTTGCTCCATTCGCCCCGATTATACCACATGCCCAAAATGTAAGCAATCTTACAAAATTATTTACAAATTATTTAACCCATTTTATTATTTTCACGCTTTGTAGTCAGCCTTACACTATTGATGTAATATATGTAACTGAAATCTCATATCAGGCAGGTTAAAGTTAGCATGCGCGACGCGAAGCTATAGAGAAAGGAGGAAAAAATGCAACTTAATGGCTTCCTGAACAATATCAGCTCAAAATTCGTGACTCTTCCAGGAGAAGAACTAATACTTGTCAAAAGGAAACATTGGTATACATTTGTTCTACCCTCAGTAACTGCAGGGATTCTTGCTCTCTTTTCAATCAGTGGCCTCTTAGTATTATCAACTATATTGCCCGGATATATTGGAATATTAATCTCCTCAATGCTCTTCACTATAGTTATAGCAGCAACGTTTATAGGAAACTTCATTATCGATTGGTATTTAAATCTTTATATAATAACCTCTAAGAAAATTATTGAGGTTTCTTACAGGCCTTTATCCTCGCGCCATATAAACGAAATATTGCTTGATCAGGTAAAATGTACGGAAATTGATACAAGTGTAGACGGAATTATAAATGAACTTTTAGATATAGGTGATGTCATTATCACTTTTGACAGACCAACGCATCAAGAAGAGTTTGTCTTAGAAAGCATGAGCGATCCAAAAGAGACTGAGGTCAACCTTGAGAATGCATTATGCCCAATGCCGGTAGCACAACCGAATGAGAATGTATCGATCAGTGAGGTGAGAACATGGTTTGCTAAGCTAAAAGAAAAACCAGGCAAATGGAGATTCATGGAAGAGTTAAGGCCTGTAGGAAATTAATATGGAATATTTGACTATAACAATTTATTTTTTCCTATTTACCCTATTGTTTTTTGTAACAATTTATAATTTTCTCTATAGTCGTCGTGGAGTGCAAGCAAGCCAAAAGTTAGGTATACCCTTACCCTTCATGTTAAGAAGATATTTGAATTTTATAGTTTTTATTGCTTTTGGTTCTATTCTCGTTATTACTTTTTTAATGCTCAAGGCAATCTTACTTACACTTTAATCCCGATTTTCCCAGCAGATCCTGACTAAGTTATACTTTTGATATACTTATCTAATGCACTATTGGAAGTCTTGGAAATATAAGAATCTAACTTTTCTTTTCATTTCTTTTGTATTCGCTTTTTTCTTAGGAAGATATGAACCTTTCCACGAATTCCTCTTAAGCTTGGGCGGCTTTGGATATTTAGGGGCATTTATTGCAGGTATGATGTTTGTTTCCACATTTGGTTTTGCAACTGGCGCCGTTATGCTTCTTGTGTTGGCTGAAAAATTAAACGCTTTTGAATTAGCGTTAATTGCAGGGGCAGGAGGAGTTTTGGGAGACTTTATGATATTCCGTTTTGTAAAAGACAAGCTTATTGATGAAGTAAAACCAATTTACGATAGCCTAGACCATAAACATCATTTGGAGAAAATCCTCCATACAAAACATTTCCGCTGGATGCTGCCTGTCATTGGATCAGCAATCATTGCCTCGCCGATCCCAGATGAGCTGGGAGTGAGTCTTTTGGGAATTGCAAAAATGAAGACTTGGGAGTTCTTGATGTTGGCTTTTGTCCTTGATTTTGCCAGCGTTTTTATAATCCTTCTTGCCTCAACCATCATCAAACCCTAGGCTCTTTTTCTAAACTCAAATCCAAGCCAAATATACCACAGTGGATTGACTATGAATCCTTCAAGCAAAACTGGGTACAATAGCCTTGGATCTGCCGGGTTTAAAACTGTTAATCGCATCAAATATATAACTACCAATAAAACTCCAGACAAAAATCCAAGCAAAGAAAGACCTCTTGCAAAATCCTTGCGATGAGACATTAACCACGAGAACTTAAGAATTGCAATCCCCGTCACGCCAAACGCTAGGAGTCCCCTTGGGTCTACTTGGCTTGGCAAGCTTGGATTCATTCCCGTTGGAATGTTAATTGCATTTGCAAGATCATATCCTCCGTGAACTGCTGCTCCTAATGCTCCGGCAATTCCCAAGATAAGCGCAATTAAAGCAAAGTTTTCTTCTACCTCTTTAAGTCTTGAGTATAAAGCAACTAATGGCTTTATTGACAAAAGCCCAGTCAAAAGAAGGAAAAGACTATACATCATAGGATCGCGTGCGATAACAAAGTAATATGCATAGGCAAGTGCTGATAATCCAGCAAGTATCGAAGTCATCCAAGCAGCTTGCCAAAACGTCTTTTTCATTTCTATCACCCCCTTTTCCCGCCGAAGTTCTGCAAAGCAGAACGAAGGCGGGCCATGTCTTTATAATAAGCCGAAGAATTGAGAGTTGCAACAGGAAAGTAAATTGAAAGCGAGTGCTGTGCCTAGTTGCCTGCCCGCCTCTGGCGGGACTATGTTGGAATCTATTTTGCGTCTGCGAAAGCGGTGTTTTGTATTCCGAGTTTTACAATTTATTGGAATCGTTGGTCGGTTATATCTGCATTACACATATTCTGTATACATCTACACTCGAACTCTGGTAGTAACAACTTACAGTATGGTCCATTATCAGGATTGGCCTCTGCCCAAGTCTTATTCACGCAGCTCACCGAACAAGTACTATATGACACACAGTCTGAGTCATTTTGGCATGAAATTTTTCCTCGGGAGCCTCCCGAAGTTTTTTCTGTTTTTTGCTTTACTATAAAATAACCACCGATGCCCGTGAGGACTATTGCAATAACAACCCCTATTAATATAATTGAAAATCCTTTTTGATTTATAGTTTTTATGAAAAATTTCTTTTGCCCTTTATTGATAAATTCGTTTCCTTTTCGCCAAAAATAAATACAAATTGACCGCCGAGCGAAGGCGGTGCCTAGTTGACTATTCTATCAGCTTATGCTTCTTAATAAAAGCTCTCCCCGAACCGGATTTTAAATATGTTTCGAAATTGAAAGCAGTATATTTGTTTGAAAAGGCAAAATAGGAAATTAATTTAACAGGTAAACGATCTTTAGTGGCATTAACTTGGCCTTTATCATGTCTTTTATTTCTATCTTTCAGATTATCTGTACAACCTATATAAGTTTTCTTATCTGAACATAGAAGAATATAAACATACCACATGGTTATTGGGCGGACATTGTCTCGCTGAAACCTCGCCAATAGAATCAAGGCAAGCTATTGTATCGCATAGGACTTTAAACTAAGCCCGCCTTCGTTAAAACTTCGGCGAGGTGAAAGCGGAGGGTACAGGATTCGAACCTGTGAAGGGATTGCTCCCTCGAGTTTTCAAAACTCGCGCAATTGGCCGCTATGCGAACCCTCCATCTCACCACATATTATATCTGATCAAAAATATACCAACAAGTATTAGTTGAAGAGAACGGTTTTAATAATGTATAATGGTTTCTCTGGGGAGGAGTCGCCTAGTGGTCTATGGCAGAAGTTTGCTAAACTTCGACTCTGAATAAGAGTCTCGTGGGTCCGAATCCCACCTCCTCCGCTTATACAATGAGGAAATATATAGATAAACAAATTCAAGAAGCTATAAGTCTTAGAAAAACTCATAAATACTCTTTTAAGACATTAGCGAAGATTACTGGAATCCCCGCAAATACAATTAGAGGATGGTGCAAAGACGAAGTAATGGGTACAAGATGGGATACGCTCCTCATTAGTAATGAGAGAAAAAGGCAAGATCATAAAGATTCAGAAAAAATGGCTGTTAACAGAATAAAAAGTATTGATAAGAATTTAGCTAAGGTATTAGCTGCTTTAATATATTGGTGTGAAGGAACAAAATATCCTTCGGAAAACAGAGTTACTTTTATAAATAGTGATCCTAAGCTCTCAAAATTATTTCTTGAATTATTAAGAAAGGCTTTCCCTATAGATGAGTCTAGATTAAGAGTTCACCTACAAATACATGATACACATAAATTTGGGGACATTAGAGAATATTGGAGCAAACTTTTGTCAATACCCGAATCTCAATTTATTAAACCTACAATTACAAAACCGAATGGGGGGAAGCACAGAACGAATTATCTTGGAACTTGCTCCATAAGATATACTAATTTCAAAGTACAGTTGAAACTAATTGGAATCTATGAGGAATTTGCAAATCGCTTTCTGAAAGATTAGCCTACAAATTAATTGTTACTCTCCTGTTAACATTTTGCGAGGCTATTTTGGTTGCCGCGAGCGTACGCTTGTGCTATGATTAAGCCATGGAAGCGCGTTTAGATAAAGCAAAACAGCATCAGACAGTCAATGTTGCACCTGAATTATCTCAGATAGGAGCTACTGCTGTACATGAAGATCAGCATCACCAGGAAATTTCTGCGGAGCTTCAATCCGTCCATCCAGAAGCAAATACATCAAAAGATGCTGTGGTCCCAGAGATCAATCCCGTCCCAAATCTAGTCCGTCTCCCCGAAAAACCCACAGGATCGCCTGTGAAAGACTCCTCTTGGGGGCAGCTTGTCATGGCCAGAAAACTTTTTGAGAGAAATAAAAAGAAAGGAGAGTTAA
Organism: uncultured Gammaproteobacteria bacterium; assembly: GCA_964365755.1. Taxonomy (GTDB): domain Bacteria; phylum Patescibacteriota; class Microgenomatia; order Levybacterales; family GWA1-39-11; genus GWA1-39-11. The sequence continues at coordinate 5,992 of CAYIRD010000017.1, forward strand.
AGAATGCCGCTTGATAACTTTACTAATGCAATACTTAACTTGGTTTTTGTTTTCTTACTCGCTTTTTTAATGGCATCAGTAATTGTCGGATGTTTACTTGGAATTTTTCTTGCTTTTTCCTTTTGGCGAAAATCACGCGAAAGACACAATAAGTCACTTGACACATCTCTTCTTGAAGTATCACTGCCCCGCGAAAACGAGATTAAGATTGATGCGGCAGAACAGTTATTTTCAAGCCTCACTTCAATGAAGGGTACAAAGGGTATGTTTGGATTTTTAAAAGTCCCGGATATTGTGTCTTTTGAAATCGTAGCAAAACCTCAAGACATTAGGTTCTATGTTGGCGTCCCTAATAAGCTCCGCGACATGGTTGAAAAACAAATTCATGGCAGTTATCCGGATGCGCAAATTCTTGAAGTTGAGGAATATAATCTTTTTGAAATCCAGGGAAAAATTGCGTACACGCAATTAAAACTTTCAAAAGCTCACTATCTTCCAATAAAAACTTATAAGGATTTAGCGGTTGATCCCCTTTCCTCAATCACAAGCACTTTAGGGAAAATGCAGGAGGGAGAAGGCGCTGCTATTCAGATTTTAATAACTCCTGCCCGTGATTCTTGGAAAAAGGGCGGCCGCTCCTATATAACAAACACAAAAAAAACCGAAGCAAATCCTGAGACTGCAAAATATTCTGTGGATCAAAAAGAACTTGAGGCAATTGAACAAAAGATTACGAAACCGGGATTTGAAACCTATATAAGAATACTCACAGTCTCATCAACAAAAGAATCTGCAGATGCACACCTTACAAATATTGTCGGAGCATTTTCACAGTTTTCATCTTTTAACTCTCTTGAAAAGGTAAAGCAAAGATTCTTTAAAGGAATGGCAATGGTTGATTTTATATATCGCCAGCTTCCCTTAGTGCCAAATAATCCGGGCGTTTTAACAACTGAAGAACTTGCAACAATTTTTCATTTTCCAAATAAAACTGTTGAGACTCCTTCAATCCACTGGCTTGGCGCGCGGGTTGCTCCCGCCCCGGCAAATATTCCAAAATCAGGCCTTTATATTGGAAAAAGTATTTATCGAGGAATCTCGCGCTCAGTTTATGTTGGAGAGGATGACAGACGGCGCCATATGTATATTATAGGTAAGACAGGCGTAGGAAAATCAGAGTTTTTAAAGGACATGATTCTTCAGGATATTAAAGAGGGAAAAGGAGTTTGCTTTATTGACCCCCACGATACAATCGACATGCTCTTGCCTCTTATTCCGCCAGAACGAGCCGAGGATGTAATTCTTTTTGACCCGTCTGACACAGATCGGCCAATGGGACTTAATATGTTAGATGTCCAGACAGAAGAACAAAAAGATTTAATTGTCACATCAATCATTGGTCTCATGTATAAACTTTACGATCCTAATAAAACCGGGATTATTGGACCAAGATTTGAACACGCAATTAGAAACGCAATGTTAACCGTAATGTCAGAACCCGGAAACACTTTTGTTGAAGTTGTCCGGGTATTAACCGACGCTTCATTTGTTCAGGAACTATTGCCTAAAGTTCAGGATCCGATAGTGCGGCGGTACTGGACAGACCAGATTGCCCAAACCTCAGATTTCCATAAGTCTGAAGTTCTTGATTATATAGTTTCAAAATTCGGACGCTTTGTTACAAATAGAATGATGAGAAATATTATTGGCCAATCACAAAGCTCATTTTCATTCCGTGATGTAATGGATCAAGGAAAAATATTGCTTATATCACTTGCCAAAGGGAAAATTGGAGAAGACAACTCTTCATTCTTAGGATTGATTTTAGTCCCTAAAATTTTAGCAGCCGCAATGTCAAGACAAGATGTACCGCAGGATCAGCGGCGTGATTTTTATCTTTATGTTGATGAGTTCCAAAATTTTGCCACACCTGATTTTGGACAAATTTTGTCAGAAGCTCGAAAATATCGGCTCAATTTAACAGTTGCAAATCAGTTTATAGGTCAGATTGAGGAGGATGTTAAAAATGCCATATTTGGAAATGCCGGAACAATAATATCATTCCGCGTTGGAGTCTCAGATGCAAACTATCTTCAGCATGAATTCCAGCCAGTATTTAACGAGGCGGATTTAATTAATGTTGAGCGATTTCACGCATATATAAAAACTTTGATTGATGCAGAACCAACTACCCCCTTCTCGCTTGACTTAACAAGAAATCTAACTGAAGAGAAAAAGCTTGAGAATCCAAGAGTCGCCGAATTAGTTCGGGAATTATCTAGACTTAAATACGGCAGGCCCAAGGAATTGGTCGAAGCAGATATTGCTAAAAGATCCAGGCTTTATGAAGTTCTTGGTGACATCCAAACAAGCGTTGACAAGGAACCCGAAGGAAGAATTGGTCCGGGCGGCACCATCTAGTTAGTATTCAGTATAGAGTATCCAGTATTGAGTATGATTATACGGAGAGTTTTAGGTTTAGATTCATTCTTGGTATAATATTCGAACTCGGGCGTGTAGCTCAGCGGTAGAGCGGATGTCTTATACACATCTGGCCAGAGGTTCGAATCCTCTCGCGCCCACCCTCCTGAATTTTAGGTTCAGAGGTGCGGAAGCGGCGCTGGGGTCAAATCTATCAGCTAATATTTCCTGTACTTGTCATGCTTTCCTATATCGATAAAAAGCGCTGTCTTTTTGTCAATCCAATAAAAGAAGATTCTGTCGCCCTTGTCTATTCTAATAGACCAAATTGTAGCTCCTTTTAGCTTTTCTGTATTTAAACTTGGATGCTTAGGATTTTTAGCAAACAATAAGATTGCCTTAGTTGTTTTATTAAGAAGACCCGGATTGTTTCTTAAAAATTTTTTCCGTGAAGATAAATACCTTGAGGAGTGTAGAATTCTTATCATGCCTTAAGCATTCGCTTCTTTTTCCATTTCTGCAAAATCAGCCTCAAGTTCTTTCAGGGTAGATATAGTTTTAATTTTTCCAGTCTTATATTCCCGAAGCGCCTCTTTTAATACCTGTTGCAACTGTATTTTTTCTAAAAGATCAAGCCCGATAATTGCTCCTATAGGCTTATTATTGGAAAGCACAATAATGGGTTTTTTACTTTTGTTTGCTTGATCAAGAACCTTTTTATACTGTCTCTGAATTTGTCTTGCGGAAACCATTGTAAACATATTAAGTACATAATACTACTACTCTATTGGTATGTCAAGATGACATACGAAACCACAAGTGAAAGGCATGAGTTGGGCCAGAGGTTCGAATCCTCTCGCGCCCACTCTTCACTCGCGTTGCTCGCTCAGAGTAAACCTAGTATAATAGAATATCCAATGAGAAGATTTTTCTTGCTCCTTCTTGTGGGTATTTTGTTTGCCGCCAGATTCTTAGTTGTCCCCCAAGTGTTCTCGGATGAGCTTGATGACATAAGTAAAAAGCTCACCGAATTACAGGGGGCCCTATCTGCCTCTCAAAAAGCAACGGCGCCCCTTGAATCCCAACTTAACAACTTGCGAAAACAACTTACAGCAATAGAAAATCAAGTAGAGGCTGTTGAAAAAGATATAGCGGAAAAAAAACAGTTTATCGAAACAGGATATCAAGAGCTTGAAGAAAGCAAAGATATCTTTAACAAAACAGTCCGTGCATATTATATAAAAAGTTATTTTTTATCTCCACTTCTCGTCTTTATCTCTCAAGCTGACGCCGCTGACATAACGCGGCTAATCATTTACCAAAAGCATGACGCTGACCGGGACAAAGATACAATCACTCAACTTGCTTTAAAGCTTGTGGATCTTGAGGAGCGCAAGAACAAGCTTGAGGAGGAAGAAGCAAAGCTCGCTGTCATTAATGACAAGCTTGCCGCAGAGAAAGGCGAGATCGATAAAGTTGTAAAAGGCGCAAAAGATTATCAAGCGACTTTGTCGAGTGAGATTGCAAAATTGTCAGCCCGGCAAAAAGAAATTTTAGGTCAAAGACTTGCCGCATTAAATATTCCAAGGTCTGCGGGAACCTCTGCCTCAGGATGCACAGACGACCGGCATATTGATCCCGGTTTCTCCCCAAGGATTGCCTTTTTTACTTACGGCGTCCCAAACAGAACAGGTCTCAATCAGTATGGAGCAGACGGTAGAGCAAGAGCTGGACAATCTGCAGAGCAGATCCTTGAAGCCTACTATACAAGCTACGAACTTAAGAAAGATTATTCGACCGACATTAATATAAACGTAGAGGGATATGGGGGATACAATATTGAAGAGTACGTAAAAAGAATTTATGAGATGCCCCAAAGTTTCGCCATGGAGGCTTTAAAAGCCCAGGCTGTGGCTGCCCGCTCCTACGCTTTAGCTTACACAAACAATGGCTCAGGATCCATTTGCACCACTCAATCATGCCAGGTATTTAAACCAGAACCCAAGGGCGGCGCCTGGGAAGAGGCAGCAAATGCAACACGCGGCTGGGTAATGGTGCAAGGAGGTTCCCCAATTAAAGCTTGGTACTCATCAACCCATGGTGGGTATATTCTATCAACATCCGAATTACCCGGCTGGAGTGCAACCTCGTGGACCAAGCATGCAACTGACACTATATCGGGTTCGGCGAACGGTTTTTCGGATCTTTCGTCAAATGCTTATGATCGGGAGTCTCCGTGGTTCTATTGTGACTGGGGAAGCCGCGCACAATATAATAAAACTGCTTGGCTCAAAACATCTGAGGTGGCAGACATTACCAATGTAATATTGCTTGCAAGAGCAGATTCGTCTACGGGAGAGCATCTTTACCAGATAGATAAACCCAATCCTGCGGGAACCGATACCTGGGATGAGGCCCGTGTCCGGCAAGAGCTTACCAATCGAGGAATAACCCCATTCTCAAGTGTTAATGATATATCAATAGGTGCCGATTTTTCGGGCGGACGAACAAGCTCCGTTAATGTGTCAGGAGATTCAGGATCGCAATCCTTCTCGGGAGTTGAGTTTAAGGATTGGTTTAATTTAAGAGCTCCCTCCAATTTACAGATAGTTGGGCCTCTATTTAATGTTGAAAAACAATAACGGTCCCCACCGCTGTCTCGCTACCGCTCGCAGCCGGTCTCCTTCGCCCTCGCCGGAACCAAGGCTCAGTCCGACCCGTCAAATCTTCAGATTGTCGGTCCTCTATTTAATGTCGAAAGGCAATAAAATTAAATAGCTACATGGTTAGAATGGTTAAAATAGTTATTAACCATGCAGCCATATAGCCATTTTAGCTATTTAATTCTGCTATAATAGGCATGCCCTGAGTTATATCGAAGGGCTCACTATGCCTGAGGACGAGAATCTTAGCGGAGAATTTATTATCGGAGAAAAAAAACCTAAAGAGAAACCGGCCCAAAAAAACACTAAGATAATATCAGCGGCGCCGGATATTCCCTCTGATAAACATTCCATTCATTTCTATTCCTCACTTGGGATTAATCCAGAGAATGTATCTTTTGAGAATCAAGAAGAAGACGAGGAAATAGTACTTCTTGTTAGACGCGATTTAATAACAAATGTACCTTGGATTGCTGCCGCAATTGCATTGGCAATTATTCCGCCTTTAATTTTTATTTTTCAAGATTTATTTACTCCTTTCTTCCAGATCTCCGGAATAACTCAGTTAATAGCCATAATTTTTTACTACTTAATTGTTGCAGGATTTGTCCTTGTTGAGTTTACTCTCTGGTATTTTAATATCGGCATTGTTACCAACAAAAGAATTATTGATCTTGATGTTTCAGGAGTTTTATTTAAACATGTGAGCGAAACAAAACTAAATCTTATTGAGGATGTTTCTTATTCTCAAATTGGAGCTATAAGATCCGTGTTCAATTATGGTGATGTCACTATGCAGACTGCGGGAACTCTTTCAAACTTTGAATTTGATAGAGCGCCCGAGCCTGCTAGAATCGTTAGGATAATTGCTGAGATGATAGGTAAAAAACAACTTAAATAATCGTAAATATGGAATTTATTAATCTCATCCTTGATATATTTTCTAATCAGGATGCCCTTTTCAGAATTATTTTAATCATCCTAATTGCCTTGTATGGCCTCTTTGCATTAATTCTTCTTATTCAAATAAGGAATTTAAACAGGATCGTAAATCAGATCACGTTTTCTTCTATATTCACAGTTTTAGTACTGACTCATCTCGTGTCTACTCTTGCGTTGCTTTTCTTTTCAGTGCTATTATTATAATAGACCATGGACCAAAATATTCTTTTATCAAAAATAGTAGCCAATCCAACAGATACCACGTGGGCGCAAGCTTATTCTACTCTAAATCTATACATAGTTCTTTCCATAAAATCTGATAAAAGTGAGGCGGGGATAGTTACATCGGGAAAAGAGTTACTTGAGAAAATTCAACGGGAATATTTTTCTCTTGATGAAAAGACTGTATCAAATATCAAAAAGAGCATTGATAATGCTCTAGCGGACATTGATAAGGAATCTGTTTCTATGGTACTTGGGACAATACATGAGGGTTCACTTTTAATTGTAACAGTAGGAGTTTGTAATGCTGTTTTAAAAAGAAATGGGAAAATTGGATCTATTGCGCAGGGTGAGACAGGAAGTGTATTTGCTTTTTCAGGTAAAATTCAGGCTGACGATATTATTATCCTTGAAACAGGGGATTTTGCAGATAAAGTGCCTGTGGAACAACTTGCCCGCGTCTTAGGCGATCTTGAGGTATCAGAAATCTCAGAACACCTTGCGCCATTGATTCATGAAGAAGCAAAAGGTACGGAAGCAGCAATTGTTCTTCAATGTAAGAATATTGATGACGCAGTACAGGAAAACGAAGCCAAAGCAGAAACTATAGAAGATGAATCAATCGAGGAAATTGGGCATGAAGAGCCTCGCTTCAAAATTCCAAGTATTAATTTTAGTATTCCAAGTTTTGGAAGGAAAAGGACAATAATTATTGCTATAGTTCTACTGGTTTTAGTACTAATCGGAAGTATATTTTTAGAACGCACAAGACAGGAAGGCAATAGGAGGAGAAATGTGCTTTCAGAAATACTTACTCCTGCCCAAAAAAAGTATGATGAGGCTGTTGCATTGGTTAGTTTAAATAAAGGGCTTGCTTATGAAGAATTTGATTCATTAAAAACAACGCTTGAGGGATCACGCGGCAAATTCCCGGAAAGAACTTCCGAGAGAAAAAAACTTGATGAGTTTATAGGAAAGGTTGAGGATAAGATTGGGGAATTAGGAGCCGGCGCCTCAGTTTCCAACCAAAAAGTAGTCCATGATAATGTAAAATTTGTTAGTTTTCGGGACGGAAAACTTGTAGCGGCTGCCTCTAGTGGGAAAGTAA
>CAYIRD010000018.1:0-13176 GCA_964365755.1 uncultured Gammaproteobacteria bacterium
CGAGGAAGACCCTGTGTTACGTCAGACATAACTACTCCTCCAAAATGGCGAACGCGCATGGTAAGCTGAGTCCCGGGCTCACCAATGCTTTGCGCGGCAATAACACCAACCGGAGTACCCGCGTCTGCAGTCTGATAAGACGACAAATCCCATCCATAACAGGCAGCACAAATGCCGTGGCGCAGCTTGCAGTAAAGAGGGGAACGGACAGAAATTTCTCCGATTGTTTCATCTTTAATTATCTTATGAAGTGAGTCATAGTCAATTTCAGCGCCCTTCCTAACTATTGTCTTTTTATCTTTTTTGCTGGTTATCTCACGCAGTGCAATGCGTCCCAAAAGCATGCTGGTCATATATGACTCGTCATCCCGTCTATCCGGAAGGACTGATATACCTTCCGAAACCTGGCAGTCATCTTGGCGAATTATTACATCATGAGCAACATCTACCAAACGCCGGGTTAAATATCCTGCGTCTGCAGTTTTTAGTGCTGAGTCTGTTAGTCCTTTTCTTGAACCACGGGCAGAATTAACATATTCAAAAATGGATAGTCCTTCTCGGAAATTTGATTTAATAGGGAGCTCAACAATTCTACCCAATGGGTCATAAATCAGTCCCCGCATGGCGGCAAGCTGTTTAATTTGATCTTTTCCAGCCCTGGCGCCGCCTGACTCCGCGATTATTCGGACAATGTCATTCTTATCAAATAATTCCCAGGTGAGATTGGCCATTTCCTCCGTTACGTCAAGCCACACATCATTTGAAAGTCTTCGACGCTCAGCTTGCGTTATAAGTCCGTTTTGGTAGTCGTGATCTATCTCTTTAATCTTTTCTTCCGCTCCAACAATAAGTTCTTCTTTGTTTGAGAGTCTCTTTAAATCAAAAGTGGACACTGATATTCCTGAGATCGTGGCCGCATAGAAACCAATTTCTTTAAGGTTATCTATAAGGTCTGCAACCTCAGCTGGATTAAGATCAACCATTGCCTTGGTAACGAGTTGTCTAATGGTTGACGCCTTTATTTCGTAATTTATAAATCTCATTTCTTGCGGCAATTTCTCATTAAAGATTATTCTTCCAACACTTGTTTCAATTATCTTTCCACCCGCTTCGCCGCGAGGCGAGTCTATTCTTACTTTTATAGGCTGCCTCAGCCCAATTTTCTTAAGTGAGAAGGCAAAGTGAGCTTCTTTTTCATCTGCAAAAACCGTCTGATTTTCACTACCTGAATCTGATACAGGCAGTCTTAACCTTTCGTCAATACTCGTAAGATAAAATGCGCCTAGCGCCATTTCTTTATTTGGGAGAGTGATTGGCGTGCCGTCTGCGGGTTTTAATAAGTTATGAGCCGGCATCATGAGATTAATTGCCTCTTCTTGTGCGCGGGCCGAGAGTGGGACATGGATTGCCATTTGATCTCCGTCAAAATCGGCGTTGAAACCGGCACAAACACAAGGATGAATCTTTATGGCCGACCCTTCAACGAGAACTGGGTAAAAGGCTTGAATTCCAAGTTTATGGAGTGTCGGTGCGCGGTTCAAAAGCACAGGATGATTTTTGGTGATCTCCTCTAAAATATCAAAAATTTCAGGACTTCTTTTCTCAATAAATCTTTTGGCAGCTTTAACATTTGGGGTTGTCAGACCCCTTGCGATAACCTCGCGGATTACGAAAGGCTTAAATAATTCAAGCGCCATTTCTTTTGGAAGTCCGCATTGATTAAGAGTTAATTCAGGACCAACGATAATAACTGAACGGCCTGAATAATCAACTCTTTTTCCAAGTAAATTCTTTCTAAATCTCCCTTGTTTCCCGCGAAGTATATCTGATAAGGACTTAAATTGTTTTTGGGTCTGGGACGTCCTAATAGAAGTGTCTATTAAGTAGTCAACAGACTCCTGGAGCATTCTTTTTTCATTACGCAAGATTATTTCTGGAGCTCCTAAAGATATAAGATGCTTAAGTCTGTTGTTTCTGTTAATAACACGCCGGTACAGATCATTAAGATCACTTGTTGCAAATCTTCCTCCGTTTAATTGGACCATAGGTCGCAGGTCTGGCGGCAAAACCGGAAGAACCTCAAGGACTAAAGCGGTTGGCTTAAAGCCCGCCTGATTCATGGATTCTATTAGGTGCTGGCGCTTCATTAATTTCAGTTGTTTCTGACCTGAAGATTTTGTTACTTCCTCCCGCAGCTGTCCAATTAGTTTTGCAAGGTCTATTAATTCGATGGCATGAAGTACTGCTGTAGCACCGGTTTCTACTTCAAAAAATAGAGGAATGTCATACTCAATCAGCCTGACATATTCTTCTTCTGAAAGTACATTCCAAAGCTTTAATCCTTTGATAATTTCATTAACTCTTGTAAAAATCTCTTCAGTCCTTGCCACTTCTGTTTCAACCCTTTTCTCAAGAGCGTTTTTCTTTTGCCTAAAAGCAACGTCAGTCTCCTCAAGAGCAAGCTCTTTTTGCTCCTTGCGAAGTGTGCCTTTCACATCTTTTACTTTTGATTTTTCTTCTTTTGAAATAAGCTTTAGTTCGTCCGCAGCCTGATCTTTCAAGCCTTTTATTCGGGCTTCCCTAATTTTGGATATAATCTTTTGAGCTTCTTTTCTCTTGTCTTCATCAATCTTAATAACAAGATAGGAGGCAAAATATATCACCGATTCCAAATCTTTTTGGGGAATATCAAGAAGAGTAGAGAGTTTTGATGGACTTCCTTTTGAAAACCAAATGTGGACTACTGGTGAGGCCAAAGCTATGTGCCCCATGCGCTCCCGTCTTACTCTTGAATAAGTGACTTCAACACCACACCTATCGCAAACTATCCCTTTGTATCTTATCCTTTTATATTTCCCGCAATAGCATTCAAAATCCCGTGTTGGACCAAAAATTCTTTCATCAAAAAGTCCGTCTTTCTCGGGTCTATAGGTTCTGTAGTTAATTGTCTCAGGTTTTGTGATTTCACCATATGAATACTGCTTTATACTCTCAGGATCTGCAATTAAAACGCGCAGCCCCTTAAAGTCGGCAATATTTATTGCATCAAATTTTTTGTCTCTCCTCTTGTTATTACGATCGTCCATACTTTAATGTCCCTAGTAGCTAGTGGCTAGTTCCTAGTCCCTAGCCTGAGGGATTTCCTCCTCTCCGAGTGTTTTAATAGCTTCTGCTTCTGATGTTACCTGAACCCCGGAAAGCTCTTCTTGAAGCTTCTTTGCCTCTTCTCTCACTTCTTCCTGCCGCTCTACAGTCCCCTCCTCCTTCTCTTCCTCAATTACTGCCTGTTCAGGAACAATATTAAGAGCTAGAGACTGCAGTTCACGGATTAAAACTTTAAAAGATTCTGGAACTTTTGGCGTTGGGATATCCACAGATTTAATAATTGCTTCAAAAGCCTTAGCCCGGCCTGAAACGTCATCCGACTTAATTGTCAGCATTTCCTGGAGAGTATATGCTGCACGGTGCGCCTCAAGCGCCCAGACTTCCATTTCGCCAAGACGTTGTCCTCCCATTTGGGCTTTTCCTCCAAGGGGCTGCTGGGTAACAAGAGAATATGGTCCGGTTGAACGCGCGTGAGCTTTATCTTCAACCATATGTATAAGTTTCATAATATATCCAATTCCAACCACAACATCATTTTCGTAGGGATCACCGGTCCTTGCATCATAAAGTTTCATTTTTCCATTAACAGGCAGGCCCGCTTTCTTGAGAAGCTCTGCGTATTGTTCTTCATTCATCTTCTCAAAAACCGGGAGCGCAACTTTTATGTTAAGTTTTTTTGCAGCCAGTCCCAGGTGCGCCTCAAGAAGCTGACCAAGATTCATGCGTCCTAAAACAGAAATTGGAGAAATAATAATGTCAACAGGCATTCCATCTTCAAGGTAGGGCATATCTCCCTCAGGAACGATTTTTGAAATAACGCCTTTATTCCCGTGACGGCCCGCAAGCTTATCCCCCACAACAACATGTCTAATCTGTGCAACTTCAATTTGGATTTTTCTAATTGTCCCAGGTTCAAGTTCATCTCCTCGCCCGCGGTCCAAAATTTGAACATTTATTACTATTCCATGTTCACCGTGCGGCATGCGAAGTGAAGTATCGCGAACTTCCCGCGCCTTTTCTCCAAAGATCGCGCGAAGCAGCCGCTCTTCTGCTGTTAACTCAGTCTCGCCTTTTGGCGCAATTTTCCCAACCAGTATGTCTCCTGGTTTAACCTCAGATCCAACAACTACAATACCTTCCTCGTCAAGATTTGCAAGATCCTCTTCTGCAACATTTGGAATATCCCGCGTGGTTTCCTCCGGTCCAAGTTTTGTATCAACAACGGTTGCCTCATATTTTTCAATATGAACAGACGTAAGCGAGTCATCACGAACAAGCCTATCGGAGATAACAATTGCGTCTTCGTATCCAAGACCATCAAAAGACGCGTAAGCAATAACTAAATTTTTACCCAAAGCAAGTTCTCCCCATGAAGAAGCTGGTCCATCTATTAGAATGTCTCCCTTTTTGACACGCTGGCCTGAGACCACAATTGGCCTCTGATTGAAAAGAGTGTTATTGGATGTTCTCTTGAATTTATTAATTATAAAAGTTTCTTCTTGAGAGCGAGCCTTTCCTTTTACTACAACGCGATTTGCATCAACAAAAGTTACAACGCCAGCAAAAGGAGATTTGATAACCCTTGACATAGCTTGTGAAACTGTTGCCTCCATACCTGTTCCTATGATTGGACTTTCATTTCGTACCAAAGGTACGGCCTGGCACTGCATGTGAGTACCCATTAGAGCGCGGTTTGCTTCATCGTGGTCTATAAATGGAATTAAGGCAGCAGAGGTACCAACTACTTGTCTTGGGATAATATCAATGAATTCAATTTTTTCTCTTTCGACTTCAAGATACTGTCCGTTATATCTTGCAGGAACCAGACTGTCCAGTATGTACCCTTTTTCATCAATGTTTATGTCTGCATGAGTGATATAGTGATTAGCCTCTTCATCCGCATCCATGTAGACTACTTCATTTGTCACACGGCTTACTTCTTTTCTTCCTTTTTTTTCACCAACAACCCTTTTGTATGGGGCCTCCAAAAATCCATAATCATTAACCTTTGCATATAGGGCAAGATATGTAACCAATCCGATATTAGGCCCTTCGGGGGATCTTACTGGACAGATTCTTGAATATTGTGAGGAGTTTATATCACGAATTGAGAAGGATGCCCGTTCACGCGATATTCCACCAGTTCCCATAACTGTCAGGCGGCGTATATTATCGATCTCAGATAATGGATTTGTTTGATCAAGAATAGCGGAGAGTTGTGAAGTTCTGAAGAATTCATTAATAGCCGCTATTATTGGATGGGCATTAATAAAATGAGAAGGGGAAAATTGTTCTTCAGTTGACGCAAGGTTCATTTTCTCCTTTATAATTCTTTCAAGGCGAAGCGCGCCTACGCGCAAAGCTGTTGTTTGGACAAGCTCCCCTATTGAACGTATGCGTCTATTTGCCAAATGATCTATGTCATCTATTTTTCCTGTCCCCTGTGAAAGGCCAATAAGATATGCCATTATTCCCAAAGCATCTTCTATCGTTAACGTATAATTGTCTTGCGGAACCTGCTTGCTCGCCTCGCTTAAGCTCCGGCGAAGCGGGCTAGTGGACATAGTGAAGCCTTCAATTTGTGAAAGTTTCTGATTTACTTTATATCTTCCAACCCGCGAAAGATCATATCTTCTTCTATCAAAGAAGGAATCGCGAAAAGTCTGTCTAATCGTATCTATAACAACAGGCTCCCCGGGATTCATTTTTTTGAATATCTCTATTAACGCGTCTGCTTCTCCTTTTGTATCGTCTTTTTCAATAGTATTCTTTATGAAAGTCTCGGCTCCCGTTACACCGCGGAATTTCTCATAGATCTCTTCATTGCTTGGAATCCCGAGCGCCTTAAGGAAAACTGAGGCTAAAAACTTTTTGCGTCTGTCAATTCGGACAACTATCATATCTGTTCTTGTAGTTGAGAACTCAAGCCAGGATCCGTGCACCGGCCTCATTTCTGCGGTATATAGAGTTTTTCCTGTTATCGGATCCTCAGTTGCTGTAAAGAAAACCCCTGGAGATCTAACTATTTGGCTCACAATGACACGTTCTATCCCATTAACAATGAACGTTCCGCGATCCGTCATCTTTGGAACTTCCCCTAAGAAAACATTTTGGGAAACTTTCTTGCCTGTTTTTTTGTTAATAAGGGTTGCTTCAACTGTTAAGGGGGAAAAGTATGTGAGGCCTTTTGAAGTAGCTTGGGCTTCTGTAACTTTAGGATCTCCGAGTTTATATTCGCCAAGTGACAATTCCCAGTTTTTGCCGGTGAAATCTTCAATAGGAGAAATTTCATCAATTACCTCACGAATTCCTTCGCGGATAAGCCAATCGTATGACTTTTTTTGAATTGATAAAAGATCAAGCTCGGGCAACGCTTTTTCTATCTTCCCCCAATATTGTCGATCAACCCCAGGTTTTGTCGCCATCAGAAAATAAATTCAAGAAGCTTTTTTAAGCCCTGCCTGCGCTACAGGCAGGCACAAAAGAGAGGAAGGTAACAAAATACCCCCCCCGGTACTTACAAGGTTTGATCATTTATATACCACCACCCGAGGTTTGTCAAGCACCAAACAAATAGCTAAAAGCCAACAGCTAATAGCCACTTTAGAGGTATTTTTGGATGTTTGCTTGGTGTTCTTCAATGGTTCTTGCTGGATAAATCTTACCATCGGCATGAATATAGAAATAGTACGAATGGGTCTGCGGATTTAATGCTGCCTTTATTGCTTTAATCCCTGGATTTGCGATTGGGCCCGGCGGAAGACCGGGATTAAGGTAAGTATTGTATGGAGAATCAACATTTTTATAATCATCTTGTGTTATTTGAGGCCACCACGCGCCGGGCTTACCCTTAACATATTGAATTGTAGCATCTACGTCTAGCGCCATTCCTCGTCTTAACCTATTTTCAATCACCCCTGCTATAAGCGGTTTTTCCTCATCCGTTACAGCTTCTCGCTCTATTAAGGATGCAAGAATCACAGTACGTGAAAGGTTTGAACTATTTTCTGCCACACCTGCTTCTTCAAGCTTGCGGTTAAAATTATTTCTCATAATTGTTACGACCATTTCTATATCGGCATCTCTTGGCACCAAATATGTATCCGGGAAAAGGTACCCCTCATTTTCATTAAGAACGCTTCTCCAAGACTCACTATATGAAGGTATGTTTTTTGATAACACGTCTGCGATCTCCTCAGCTCTATACCCCTCAGGAATTGTTACCCATCGATCCAGCGTCCCGTGATTCAACTCATCGATAACTTGAGATAATCTCATTGATGGAGATAGCCTGTAATCTCCGGCTTGAATCTGGCGGTCGCGGCCGTAGAATTTTATATAAACAAAAAATATGACAGGATCTTTTATTAAACCTTCTCTTTTAAGAGAACTGCCTATTTCGCGCACCGACGCTCCTTTTTGAATTACAAATATCTTAGATGACTGAGCGGAGGGGTTGAGTGCCTGATTGCCAATCGTCCAATAGGCAAACGCTCCAAAACCTAAAAGGGCGGCGAGAATTAAAACTATAACTAGTTTTCTCACTTTATAGATGGTATTTTATCATAATCTAGTTGTCAATCCACCCCCGAGGGGCGGACCGAAGCGTAAGCGAAGGAACCCGGCTGCGAGTGGAACGAGACAGCGGTGGAGAAAACGGGGGTGAGCGAGTTGGTTATTTGATTCCAAACACTGGGAAGAGGTCGAGAGTATCAAGAGCCTCGCGAAGCTTATGCTCCGTATCACTAAAAAGCTCTAGAAGCAATTCACCTTTTTTTACTTGTTGACCTATTCTTTTATGGATGGCCATTCCCGCTTTTTTATCGTGTGGTGCGCCAAGAACCTTTGTAATAATGGTTATATTTTTATTTATAACATCGCTTATTTTTCCGTCGAATCCTGCTTCAACAGTAGAGCTGTGTTTCCCAGGCTTTAAGGCGGAGGACTTGATTTTGGGATCTCCTCCCTGCGCTTCAATTATTTCCAAAAGTTTTTTGTGGGCTTTTCCACTCACTAAAATGTCTCTTGCCCAGTTAAGCGTACTCTTATAATTTTTTTCATAGTCTTTTACTATACTTTTAGAGGCATCAGAAAGGACTAATTCAAGAAGCAATGCAGCTAAGTCTAGTGCTTGCCCTTCAAGAACAACTGGTCTGTCTTTTGTCTGCTCGAGAACTTTTAATGAGTCACGCGCTTCAAGTAGCGGACCAATTCCTGCTCCTGCCGGCTCTTCAACTTTGTGAATTAAAGCATCGACTTTGATTTTGAATTTTTTACCCAAAAACTGGAACTTCCTTTTTAAAACTTGTGCGTCTTCAATTCTATGGATCTTGACAGATTTACCGTATGGCAAATCTATTACGACATGCGTAGCTCCAAAGGCCACTTTTTTTGCCATAACTGAAACTACAATTTTGTCATAACTTTCAAAAAGAAGCGGCTCTTCGATTTTGATTATCTCGTCGTCTGCCGGAGCAATCTTAAAACCCCCTCCCCAAACAATGCATGCATTTGTCTTTCTCACAATTTTATAAATTTGCTCTTTAGTGAAAGTGACGGGAGCAAGTACCTCCATTGCGTCTGCGGTCCCAGTGGGTGTGGTTATTGCGCGTGATGAGCTCTTGGGTATTTTAAATCCGCAGGCGGCGATAATTGGAACAATAATAATTGTTACACGAGTCCCGGGAACTCCGCCTATGGAATGCTTATCCGCAACTAAACCTTTGAAATGAAGCTTTTCTCCGGTTTCAACCATTGCGCGAGTAAGATAATACAATTCCTCATCCGAAAAACCTTCTGAATATCCTGATGCTACAAAATATGTAGTCAAGACATCTCCAAGTCTGTCTTTTGCGATTTCATCCATAACCGCATATATCTCCTTGTAGGATAAACTTTTGCCAATAAGTTTTTTTCTTATCGCCTCTAGGGCAAGATTCTTTTCGTCCATATTTATAAGATTTCTTTACCGAGTATCATTCTAATGACATTTACTACAACTGCTCTCAGGAATTTAATAGTGTAGTAGATTATTATATTGATCCAGCGAATAACTGTTGGGCCAATCAATTCCAAGAAGTTTTTGATCGTCTGAAATATAGATTTTATTTTTTGACCCTTGAGATCCTGGCGAGTTAAACCAAAATTGACATCATCTTCCATAATTTATGAAACCTGTTCGTTTCCACCGCTGTCTCACTCCGCCGGGTACCGTATGGAACCCGGCTCCGTTCGCAGCCGGTCTCCCTCGCTTCTCGCTCGGTCCGACCCAAAAGAAACATCGTTTTCCATATATCAATTGACAACATTTTCAAGTGAGGCTCGGACTACAAGTCTCTTCCAAATTGTACCTGGAGGTGTACATGTAACCAAAGTTAGATAAGAATTATCAAAAGATTGGGAAAGAATATTAGTATCTTCAGGATCGGTTATAAGTATAGAAAAAATTGTATATTTATAAACAATGTCATTTACGTTTATAAATACCTCATCTCCAATCTTTAAATTATGAGCGTTAGCAAAGATAGTTTTATAATTTTTAGGATTAAAGAGCTGAGGCAGAGTCGAGTGGCCGAATATTACGGCCGTCCCTTGCTCGCCCGGTATTGACGTCCCAAGATACTGCACAAGATGTTTTTCAAGATCATAATCTTGAGTTGAGACCTCTGCGTTATCTATCTTAATTTTGGGGATCGAGAGTAAATATGATTCAACCTTTGCCCTTTGATCCTGAGGTGAGAGACTTGGGTACCAGTTTCTTGCGTCGGTAAAATCGGAGGTAAGCGAGGTAATTCCAGATGCCACAAGGCTTCCTAAATCATTATTCTTATTAACTACAAGGTACTTTGGAATAGGGACCTCAATTTGACTGGTCTCAAAGGCATTTGCCAAGAAAAATTGGTAAGAGAACAATGGAAAGAAAAAATACAAAAAAAATGAGGATCCAATGAGAACAAATCCAAGTCCTAAAATTTTTAAAATCTTGTGAAAACCCCGCGCTGCGGGACCGCTCTTCTTAATGTAATAGGCAGCCATCTAATATTCTTCTCCTATTAAAATATTTCTCCCCTGACGCGGCAAGACCAGCGGCATAAATGGAACTCTATTTCTAAATGTTATAACAACATCTGTTACTCCTCTAATTCTCTTTATTTGATTCTCCGCCGCAGAAGGAGTCTTTCCCCTAAGTGACTCAGCCAACTTCTCGTTTTCAATTTGGGGCGCGTAAACTGCATTTACTTTCACCGAAGCGGTTGCTTTCTGATCTTTATCTATCTTAACATTGGTTATTTCAACTTTGGAATCTTCTTTTCTAAGTTTATATGTTGCCGGTATCTCTGCATTTGATAAAGACTCCATAACGCTATCTAGATCGCTCTTTAGATATTTACCCACAGAGTATTTGATTTTTGCAGATATCCCAACAGAATCTGCCTCCTCATTCTCTTTTTTTGTATACTTTCTCTCTACAACTTCTGATGATAAGGCGCTTGAAAGAACTGCCTCGCCCGCAGAAACTTTCTCGCGCGCTTTTGAAATTGCTTCTTTTTCAAGCTTCTCAATTGCCTCCGCAAGGAGCTCATCAAGATCCTCACTTGACACAACTGTTGTTTCAGTTTTTGTACCGCCTGTTATGCTGTCTGAGTTTTTACCAATAAATTGGAAGGATGAAAATCCTTTGATCGTAAAATTGGTATTAGAGGCAAGATTGTATTCTTTGCCAAAATTAGCTGCTGTAATTTTACCCTTTGCATTTGTTAAGCTGGTTGAAAAAGGACTGGTTGAGGCAATATTTACTTCTTCTGTAAGCTCAAATTCCAAATCGTTAGGCCCAATAACAACTGTACCTTTTGGAAAAGTTTTTTTTTGCTCGGTTTTATTATAAAGCGTTACTTCTCCGCGAGCAGCGTCCCCGGTTTCTTTTTTACCAGTCGAATTCTTGTTTTCCGAACCTGTTATTGTTTCTTCAGAAATTTCAATTGATATATTTGTCCCATCTGTTGGATCTTGTGAGAAAAGGACGTTTTGAGATACGTCAATATTTTTTTTATCCGACATAATTTTAATCTCTGCTTTTAAAACAAAGCTGTAATAGATAAACGAAACAAAAAAAGCCAAAATTATTACGCCAATAAGGCCCAGGATCAGTTTATACTTTAAAGGCCCCGAAAGATTTTGACTGAAAGGGAATCTGTTAAGCTTAGGGAATTTTAAGTTTTGAAACAAAGCAACCACAGCAGATGCATTAGGTATTTCAATTTTTAAAGGAGGCAGTTTAGGTTTCCCTTCATTTGCATCTGCTTCTAAATTATCTTCTTTAAAATAACTGATGTTTGGCTCTTCTTCTTTATCTTTTTTCCCCAATTGGCTTCGCAATTGGGGGCCCCGTTCAACCTCCTCTGTGGTTTTAGTCCCAGTGTCACTTTGTTCCTTGTCATTTTCTCCGTCATTCTTCTTCTCAGGTTTACTTTTTGCGTCTTCCTTAACAAATCCAAAATCTTGCGTATCAGCATGCTCGAGTACCAAATCCTCCTCTTCTTCTTTTGGCGCTGTAACATCGTGCAGAACTTCAAGTTCCATTTGGGTTGCAACACCGTTTATAATTGCTTCATTTTCAAACCCTTTCTCTAGCATCATTACTTGGGGTAAATGAAGAAAAGGAATGTCTTTTGACCATTGATGAGATATAAATTCTTGCTGAATATGTGAGGCATTTTTATGATCTAGGATAACTATTTTTGAAGGTAAAACGTCAACTGATTCAACTTCTTGTAGTAATTTTTCGCAAGTCTTAATTATGTTTCCCTCTATATCGGCCTGTTTTTCTTCAATTATCTTACCCGCCCTGACAATATAGAGAAGCAGCTTGTTCTTTGTTAGTTCAATAAATATTCCAGATACCGGCGCTCCTTCTGATTTTTGAAGAAAGGCAACTGTTGCCTCAATCGATACAATATAGCCAACGGGAACAAGACCTAAATCCTTGCAGACTTTCTTAAGTTTTTCCAAGTATTCTTGGCGGATCTTTCCCTGCCTGCCGGCAGGCAGGCCACCCTCGACCCAATAATAAGGGACTGAAAATATGGTTTTTTCAACATCTGACCCCTCTGGTAATTTGCTTTCTACAAAACTTATAGCTTTATCTGATATAGATAACAATTCCTCTCCTGAAAGAACGCTTGTATCATCTACATCAACTTCATTAGTAGAAAGTATAAAAAGTTTTGAGTTGATTTCTTCAAATAGAATAGCGCCTATTTTGTCTGGTTTAATAAGGAGGGACAGAAAAAAATTTTTTTGGGACTCGCGTTTTTTTAAAAATCTATTCAACAACTGCATATATTCGTCTATTGATTTTACCAAGACTTTCCTCTTTATCTATTTTAAAACTTTTAATCTCCCCTGTAAAACGCACGTGAGGACCCCCGCAAAATTCAATACTATAAACCGAACCTTGATCTCCCTCTCCCAAGGGGAGAGGGTCGGGGTGGGGGTTTGGACCCCCGATAAAATAAACTTTAACATCGCTCTGATATTTATTATCAAACAATCCAATGGCACCTATTTTCTTAGCTCGTTCTAGGGGCATAATTTCAAAATGTACAGGAAGATTTTCTTTTATTTTTGCCCTAACTAGCTCTTCAACTTTTTTAAGTTCTTCCTCTGTTAGTTTTCGATCAAAATTAAAATCGAAACGAACTCTCTCAGAGGTTATATTCGAGCCGGTCTGGTGAACTTGATTTCCCAAAACATCACGAAGCGCCTGATGTAAAAGATGTGTTGCTGTATGGCCTTTGATGGCAAGTTCTGAGTGGTCGGCAAGTCCTCCGGCAAATTTTTGTTTTGCGCCCGCTCGCGAAAGCTTTTGGTGCGCTTGCATTTTTTGAGCGAATTCTTGGCGATCGAAGATAAAACCAAGGCTTTCAATTTGCAAAGGTGCTAAACCATGACTTGTGTAAAGAGAAAAAGCATCATCCGGAGATATTTCCGTAGTGCCGAACAATTCGTCACCCTCTTTGTTCACCCCCGAGGTGGGAGAAGCTTTCACCTCGGGGGTGGGATACTTTTTGC
>CAYIRD010000019.1:0-12760 GCA_964365755.1 uncultured Gammaproteobacteria bacterium
TTACTCCAACCTCAACTGGCCCCGCGGCAAAGAATTGTCTACGTACGATTCTTGGTGCTTCCTTGGGCGGAACTCCGTCAGGGACTATCAAGATTTGGCCCTCAACAAGGGAAAATGTTTGAGGATTTGCAAAATCGTTGAATGGAAAATCAACTATCCCCTGCGCATTGGCGCTATATTTTTTTGCAATCGTATAAACCGAGTCTCCTCGCAGAACCTTGTGAGAGATACCTGTAACCGGCAGAATCTCGAGCTGATCTCCTATGTTGATATAGTCAGACCGGAGGTTATTTTGCCACTTAATTGTATTCTCATCAATTCCAAACCTCTTAGCAATTGAAGAGAGAGTATCTCCTCTTTCTACAGTGTAGCTAATTATTTTGTCACGCGGCTTTTCAGAAAGCTTTGTATCAAAAACGTCAGGCGTCGTGATCAAAGACTCATTCTCACTTTGAGCAAAGGAGAAACCGGTGTTCTCACCGAATAGATTCACGTCCTGGATAAATGGAGACACAATTACCCCTAAAGTAAGAAGAGTCATTGCAGACAGGTGCAAAAACATTCTATTTCTCTTACCTCGCTTAATTAGGACGCTTTTAACAAGAGCCGCTTTTGCACCTTCAAAGTTGTTAGTGAAAATTAAGATCTTGTCCTTACTATATATGTTAAGAAATCCCAAGAAGCCTTTGAATTCCGCAAGGATAAACAGGTAAGAAGAGAGGATTTTTTTCATGGGCGCTATAAATCGGCTACTAGCTTAACAAAAAAGATCTGCATAAGCAAACAACTGACAACTAACTACTAACAACTGACAAATTACATTCGAAAACCATGTCAGTGGTCAGTTGTCAACTGTCAGTAGTAGCGAAGCTACTGGGCGGACTCTGTTGCGTCTTCGTCTTCACCTGCCGGAGGAGGGGAAATTTTAATGGGGGGATTTTGTGGAGGAAGATTTGCTGAAGGTTCAGAGATTGAGAGAGGCGTTTGTTCTGTCTCAGGCTGTATTTGTGTCCCCTGACTTTTGGCCTGTCCTATCTTTGCCTCAAGAGCACTAATTTCCTGATTAATTTTATCCAGATTTGTTTTGTTACCTGCCGATAACTGTTTGACCGCCTGATAAGCTCTGAGGGCGTCGGAAAGATCACCTTTCTCCTCAAGCGCATGTCCTAGGTTGTAATAAGCATTTGCAAAGTCACGCTTGAGATTTATAGCTATTTGAAACTGGTTCTGAGCGTTATCCCACTGTTTGAGCTGGTAAAAAATGCCCCCGCGCTGAATATAAAGAATGGGGTTATACGGGTCAACAGCAATTGCCTGGCCTATAGATCCAATTGCAAATCTTTCAGCATCTTGTCCTACGTTAATTAGAGATCTATAGACCTGCGAAAGATTTTGCCAGGCAAGCGTTGTAAGAGGAGCAAGAATCACAGCATTACGGCCTGAATTTATACTTTGCTGGAGAAGAATAGTAATATTTCTTTGAACCTCAGCTGAGGGGGAAGAACCGGGTGGTACTCCAGTAGCTAATGAATTTGCCAAAGCCAAGTTTACCTGAGAGAAGATCCTATGGTAATCGGCTTTGTAAGGAAAATCTCTTAGCGCTTGGCTTTGGAGCTCATAGGTCCTCTGACCATTGTTGAGATTTGCCTGTTTTAAGCTTTCTGAGAACTTGAAATCAGCCATTGCAAACTTTAGGGTAAAGAATCCCGACAAACCAATAAAAAGGAGAATAATAAGAAACACAAGAGCCGGAAGAAGAGGGCTGTGACTTCTTCCCTGATATTCTCCTTGATGAGTCTCAAGAGAAAGACCGCCAGACTTTGTAGAAATTAAAGACATGGATGTATCATAAACTCGCTTATCACCTAAGATATTAAGATAAGAGATATACATTCCTGCGAGGATCAAAAGAAGAGCAATTACGGCAAAATTAAAAGGTAATATAAAAGAAAGGACAATGATCACAAATAAGCCTATGAATAAAGGATTTTTAGTCATTCTTAATTTCAGGATAGAAAATATTACGCCTAAGTATGAAATTGCTCCCAAGATGCCAGTTGTCGCAATTATCTCCAAGAAATAAGATGAGGAGAAAGAGAATGTTAGATTCCAGATATTTTGCTCAAGATTGAAAGACGGTAATTTGAACCTCGTGAAATCGGTAGCAAAAGTTCCGTATCCTGAGCCAAACAACAGAGACAGAATAAATCTTTGAGCATCCTGAGTAATTGTAGCTGCGGCAGTTTGGAATCCATATATGTAGGGTAGTAAGATAGGTTTATTAGGCAGCGCTATAATCTGATATAAAATAACAAGAAGTCCGGAAATAATCGCAATTGAAGCAAAGGAATTGATAAAAACTTCATAATTACCCAAATGAGAAAGAGAGACTTTTATCTTAGGAAAACCAAATTTCCTGGCAAGGTTAAAAATAATAAGCACCAAGATGGGGGCACTGTAAACAATTTGCTGGATTGAAGAACCGAGGGTATTGAAAAATTGATTCTGTGTATTTGCAAAAGGCAAAATATATAGATTAAAGAAACTTAGAATAGTAATAATTAGTGATACCGCGGCCCCAAGAACCACCGATGATAGAGCTATTAAGAAGGATTTCTTCTCCCGAATAGAATTGACGATTATAAAAAAGAAAATAACGGCAAAAAGGACTGGGACTGTTTGAATTACACTATCGAATCTATTCCTTGAGAGAACAGCAGAGAGAATGACTACAAGCAGGAAAATTAACAAAGGGATACTTAATGGATTAGCATTTAAGACAAGGCGTCTATCTATAATGATTTTAATACCCCAGAGAAAAAGAAGCGCTCCGGATGCAAAGATGATAAGGAGCTGCTTTGGGATTGTGATCAAGTCCGTTGAGGAAGTTAAGAAAAATAGAGGAAGCAAGAATACTGTAATTGAGATCAGGGCTGTTGATAAGGTGTCAAGTAAGGCTAAGGCTTGTTTTGTATTCATTTGTTCACTTTAACAAAGAACCGAAACGCTTGTCAAGGGCGGACTGAGCGAGACGGAAACTACCGTGAGCGAAGGAACCCGGCTGCGAGCGGTAGCCGGGTTCCATACGGTACCCGGCGGTAGCGAGACAGCGGTGTTTCCGAGTTAGAAATCACTCAACAATTATTCTTCCTGTATAGTATGGCGATAAGTGGTCATGAAATCTCCAAGTTCCCTGTTTATTGAATCTAAAGGTCCAGCTGTCCCCCGGCGGTACGGCATCTTGTGGATCAAACTCTGGGTAAATTCCATGTGTGGGGTGAATATCAGATGCCGGCCAAAAATACTTATCTGAATTATTTTTAAAAACAACCGTGTCTCCCTTTTTGATTTTGATCTCCGAAGGTGTATATCCTTGATCAGCATCATAGTTAACAATATGACTCGCTCCACTATTGCCTATTTTGCCATTTATGACCTTGTTAGGGATTAAAATAAGTCCGCCGGTAGCCAAAACCAGAATTACTATTAAAGTAGTTAAAATTGGTATTCTACCCATTTTATTAATTATAATTATCAGTTGACTATTATCCAGTTAAATTCTAAATCTGTTATTGTTGAAGCGGTATTTACCCCCACAGTAAATGACCCCTCAATCCCTTCATATCTATTATCTTCGGGCGTTTGTCTTAGCAGATAAAGAACCTTATTGTTTGTACTGCCAAAAGGTGTGATATAAATTAAGGATTTTTCAGTAACATTGGGATTGTAGACGGTTATCTCCGTTCGGTATTTCTTAAGAATAGCTATACCTGCGGATCCAGTTGCGACAGCTTCAATATCAGATGTAGCATATGCTTGTTCTGCAAATGCAAGGTTAAGCTTCCGGGATGTAAGAGTACCAGACACGCTAGCAGACCCCTGAATGTCGAGAATAGCAGAATCTGTTGCGTTAATTGCCTCGCTTGCAATAACAAGAGGATTCTCAGAAAGTGGGGAAACCATATTTGCGGAAAGTTTGCCCCCAACTTTTACATCGCCTGCAAATTCTGCATTACCCAGCACTACCAGAGACCCATCTGTTTCAATTTTTACTGCCCCAGCCATGAAGGAAATTGCGCCCTGCTTTAATGGTTGTATCTCAAGAGCTTGTCCAAGAGTGTTGATTGAATTCGCGCTAATTACAAAAGATAACCCAATCGATAAGCTGTCAAGAATTGTTGCCTGCGGAAATGTAGCAGGTCCTAAGGATATAAAACCGTCTCTAAATGTAGCAAAATCACTTGAGAGATTTTGTATATCTACAAAATCAGTATTCAGTATTGAGTATTCAGTATTGAGTATATTTGATGCAAAATCTGTATTTGCACTTTCGCTGGATACATCCGCCTCGAGCCCTTCTATGCTGTTTGCAACGATTTTGTCAGCGTAGAGAGTTCCTGAAACAGTAGCACTTCGGGCTTCCAGGCCCTCAGTGTAAACTTCTCTAGCATTTAAATTTTCGACTGCTAATTCACCCGATATTGAGGCGTTTTCACTCTCTATGCGCTTGGCTACAAGTGAACCGCTGAAGCTGGCATTGCCTTGATTATCAATAGACGCAACAACCGCCGAATCACTGGCAGTTGAACTTCGAACTTCGAACTTCGAACCGCGAAGATCTAGTGAAA
This sequence comes from uncultured Gammaproteobacteria bacterium, assembly GCA_964365755.1. GTDB lineage: Bacteria > Patescibacteriota > Microgenomatia > Levybacterales > GWA1-39-11 > GWA1-39-11. The sequence continues at coordinate 4,629 of CAYIRD010000019.1, forward strand.
TCTCTGAATTATCAGCAAGGGGAGAAATAATATTCGTGCGGATGCGGTCTATGCTTGCAATTCCTGAGACTATCTGATCCGCCTCTTGTATAAGTCCTGCCTCAGTTACGACAGTTATAATATAATCACGCATACCTTGACTCATGGAAATAAGCTCAGAGGCAATCTCCTCGTTTTTTGAATCGAGTTCCCGAATCGCTTTTGTCAGGATCACGGCAATATTGGGATAATTTACGCCTGATGGACGACCCTGACTATCGTAAGAAACAAGTTCGGGGATAATCTGTTCGACCTCCTCTGCGATAAACCCGACTTCAAGACCGCTGCCCATATTAAGCTCCTTCCTAAAATTGAAAGTTACAGGCCGCAGATTCAGGACATCTGAAAGTCCATAAGCAAGATCACTAACATTTTCCTTGAACCGAGATGAGGAAAGAGAACACGCACTATTATTACGTACAACCTCATAGCTTGACGTGTTTATACAAAGATACTGGCCGGTATTAGATTCGCTAATGCCCGAGGTTAAAGTTAACGCACCCCCGTTGCCTAGTCTTAGTCTTGTTGTGCCTGATGATGAAGCAGTAAGAATATCACCTGAATTGAGCTGATTTACAATTAGAGCTGGGTTTGACCCTAGACCTCCGGATATGGATAAAACTGCGGGAGAATTTGATGCCGATCCAATGTTCACTCCGGTATCAGAATCACTTGTTAATGTTAAGTCACCTATTCCGTCAGGAGTAATGGTAAGATTATCACCTGACACCGTGCCTATTGTTGCAGCTATTCCTCCGCCGAGGTTAAGATTTGCCGCGGTAATTCCTAAAGTTGTGCCCGTTGTAAAAGTTGACAAGGACGCGGCTGTAAGTATGTCACCCGAGAGCATAAGGTCGCCGTCATTTGCAAGTGTAAATCTGGTTGTACCGGAGGAGGATGCCGTGATTATATCTCCTCCCGTTGTACTATTGTCTACTACGAAGGCCGCAACTGCAGATTCGGTTGCGATTATTGCGAACTTGTCATTTATCTCAACAGCGCCTTGAGTAAGGCTTCCTGAAGCTGTGTCGTTAATAATTGGCCTCTGGATATCCACCCTGCCTTGCGCACCTGGCGCGATATCAATGTCGCCATCAGAGCTTGCAAGAACAAGTGTCGTGCCTGATAGCTTGAAAGTCCCGCCGGTCGCGGCAAATGTTGGGGAGGCTGTTCCTCCAATTGTCAGATTTCCTGATGAATCGAGAGCAAGAATTACATTTGCTGTAGAAGCGGTTGAGTCAGTTATTGGCACCATTCCCTGCAGGCTTTCAGAATTTGCTGCATATGCTACTGCCGCGAGCCTTTGACGCGGGGTCAATTCGGGAGTGTTACCAATAGTGATTCCGAGCCAAAGAAGATCACGATCACGAAATAAAGTATTCAAGATGCCATTCTTTGTTCCAAGCAAGACGGAAAAAATTCCGTCCTCATCAGGTGTAATACCGTGATGCACCTCCTGCCAGAGGAGAGCAGATCCCGTAGCAGCTTCATTTTCATATATGCCAAAGCGGATATCAGTGGGGTTTATGATTGGGTTGTTATTTACGTCAGTAAGTCTTCCTTCAAAAGAGAGTATTCTTAAAGGGACGACTGGTCCGGCAAAAGCTTTCTTGGGCTGTTCCGGAAAAAGATTGTTATATAAAACTAAGCCCAGGACAGAGGCATAGATAAAGAGAATTGCTAAATGGAAGTATCTAGTAAATGAATAACTATGATACCTTTTGTACCATTCGGGTCTTGTGTACTTTGCATGGTGAATTAGTTTTGCGTACCAGGGAATAACTAAAGGTGTGTTTGAGATTGGCTTAGAAACTTTTTTATACAACCTCCTTTGGGTTATCAGTCCAGCTATTTTTCCGGAAACAATGTCTTCCAAAAGAACGTAGGGCGTTAGCACTCTTTGGAGTAGTCTGATTGGTGCCAGCTTTGAGTATCCAGTATTCAATGTTGAGGATCCAGTATTTTCATCTCTTAAATCATCAAGATTCATTCCATCTTCTTGATTTAAGCTTTGAGTTTTACCTGCCTGCCGGCGAGGCAGGAGTTTTAAGTTTGCAGCAAATTCAAGGTACTTTCTAATTGAAGAGAGTTTCCTATTTACTGTTTTTGGAGAGAGCATAAGCTCTGAAATCAGTCTCTGCTTATAAAGGCTTACAATCTCTGGAGTTATGTTTGAAATGTATTCTTTTGATATATTAAGATGATTTTTGAATACGTCATCTAGCCAGTTCGTAAAGGCATTGATGTCTACAGCATAGTTCTTAATAGTGAGATCAGAGGCTCCATACAAATATAAATAGTCCTTGAATTCCTTTATAAACCAGTGATCATTATTATTTATTATTGATTGTTTATTATTTATTATTTGGTGGAATGGGTTTTCTGAGATATACCCTTCTTCGCATAGAAAAAAAGCGAATTTACGAAGAGATGAAAGATATCTCTCAAACGAACGCCGAGAAGCATTCAGAAAATCAAGTTTCTCACTACTTATTACTCCACCGCGGCTTTCCATAAAGAGGGTTATCACATCTGAGGTTAAATCTTTTGCTTGGAAGGTTTTTTCAAAAGATCTCTCAAACCAGTAAATAAACTTTCTAAGGTCTGAGATGTAATTCTTGACAGTGATTTCTGACAGAGCCCTTTTTAATAAGAGATGGTTTTTGAATAATGCAGGCAATGAGTTCATCTTGCTCTATGAAACGCTTGTGAAAATACTTTTATGATCCGCAAATCCTGCCTGTAAAATTTGCGGGAATTCCTGAACTGTGCAGCCTCGAGATTATACGAATTATACTGTTTATATAACCCATACTTAAAGAGTAGAATATTACATGAAGCAATGTCAAGACCTAGAGTAATCTACTGAGTTGATTATGATATGCTTTGATATAATTTTGGGAGAATTTAGTGAAAATGAAAACTAGCTTCGTCAAGGATTTAGATATTTTTCACACTAGGCTTTTAGATCTTTTTCCTCACTTTGAGGTATATCCCAGCCGAAACGAATATAACTAGAGATATAACAAATATCACATACAGTGGCAACGCTAGGAATCTGGTCTTGGTTTCAAAAATAGGACCGTTCTCTGACAGCTTAATATGAGCCTGGGCCGTATATAAGCCAAAAATAAACGTTTTGGGCCAAATTAGAATAGGATTTTCATTTGATAGTCTTTCAATTTGACCTTGGAGATCAGCGCTTGGGGAGGCTTGATCAGAATCAATCAAAAAGCGAGAAGAATTAGCAAGGATATACTGAGGTTCGATGTTAACAAGACCTGCCTCCCGGCCAAACATATCAAGAATAGATATTCTGCCTGTTGGAATTATGTAGCGATCACTTTTATTATCAACAAGTAGCGTAAATGGAACAGGCCCAGCAGTTAAAAAGGTTGGCGCACTAAATTCTTTGACTTCTCCCTTTACCCCGCCATCGGCGGGGCCAACAGACAATATTACGTTTGTACCTATTCCCCCTTGAATTTGAGAATGAGAGGTGTCGAAGCTGCTTGACTCTTGGGATAGGAAGATCACGGAGAAGTAGTAGTCACGAATCGGAGAATCTGACTCAATGGCCAGTCTAAGACTAAGGGTGCGAGATTCATATGGACCTAAGGTTATTGATTCCAGAGGAGTATCGCCCTCATAGAGCTTCACTTTTTGAAAAAAAAGCGAACCCTGTGGATCAATTGCACTCTCGTTTATAATCTCAAGAGTTCCATCGCTTGACTCAGCTGGCCTAAATGACCTTAAGACTATTTTTAAATTCTGAGGCAGCTCGCTTAAGTTTTGAATTTGCATATCTGCTTTTACATTTGCAGGTGGATTAACATTTATCTCAAGCAGGGGGGGATAAATACCCAGGGAAAATGTGTTTTTATCTTGAGCGTACACAGCAGGCATTGTAATTAAGAGCAATGCACCAAGAGCGAGCAGCCGGCTTAATTTATTCACGAGTATAGTATCGAATATAAATATGAAAGAAGCAAGAAGGAAATTTCTCCACAGCGAGACTAAGGACAATTTGCGGTAATAACAGCTTCAATAGAAGCTTTTCACGGGATTACCGCGTTTACCGCATGATAAGGCTTACTGAAATTTATTCGAAGGTATTAAGATGTGAAATTAATGTGGATATTAAGAGGAGAAATTTGAAGACCATATCAAAGTGATCGACATTCAATTGTAATAAAAATAGCAATTAAAAAGACTAAGTGTTAAGAAGATGACTTATTTATTTAGACTGATTTTTCAGCACAATTTTTCTTTCGGGCCTAGTGAGTAATTTCGTTGACTAAAATTAACAATCGATAAAATCGCAAACAACATTTGTAATTGGCGTCTTCGTTATGTGAAAATGTGGAAAAATGCAATTCCAATCGGATTTATGCAATAGTTAGAATGGTTAAAATAGTTAAATAGTTCTAAAACCATGTGGCCATTCAGCTATTTTAGCTATTTTGATATATTCCTTAAAGTATCTTATATTGATGGCGTGGCGATATATTCTATAATGTTTTGATATAGTCCCGGGGCTTGATTGGCAGAAATGTTTACTTTATAAGTGATCTTTGCCCTAGAGTCTTTACCCATCTTGGCAGCGCTCATAATAATTTGACTAGCTTTATTCGCTTCAACACTTGCAAATTGTTTGTATACATCTTTTGTATTAAAACTTTTAGCACAGTCTTTTTCTGATTCATTGTCGCATCTATAACCATAACCATAGGCTAGAGGAGAGGTCCAATTCCCGCTTTGTGTGTGAGAGCAATTTCCTGCATCGCAAGTTGTATCAGGAATAACTGCCTGCCCTCCATTTATTCTCAAGTGATGATTTTCTTGTACAGTTATCTGATATCCCAAGACTGAGCTGCGTGAAATGGTTAATATATTATTACGAGTTACAGGCTCACCGGGAATAAGACTTCCAAAGTTTATCTTAGTATTTGATATGGAAAATGTGAAGGGGGCAACGGGCCCGTTATCGGCTAGGGAAGATGTGATCGTAACACTTGATTGACCTGTCTTTACAGTGGGCGAATTAATATCCGACTGAATTATGTACTGATCATTGCTCATTCTTAGAGCCTCAGCCTGCCTCGCCAAAGGCGGCAAGTCAAGGCGGGCTTCCATAGGCAAACTCGCTATAAATAGAATAAAAGATATCATGGCTCCTAAAGTCATAGATAGTTTTATTAAGTTCACGTCCTTCATATTATTCATTTTGTTCTAATATCGCCTTGATTTCCGTGAATTTGTAGCGGATTTCCGCTGATAATTTATCTGCGGTAATCGGTTATAGATCAGCGTGAATCGTCCTGCGCCTCTTTTCTTAAATCTTCGGCGTTCTTTACGATATCATCTAGTTCCTCTATATCTTCCGTATCTAGAGTTTTATGGCGCAGGACATCTGCATCCTCAAGAATTTGTCCGGATTTATCTTCAACTTCCTGAGAGAGCTTTTCTCTTCTTTGAAACTCGCGGCCAAAAAAGTACGAAACAGGAGAGAGAAAAGCAAGAGACCCAAGCTTAATTAGGCTTGAGAGAAGATCTCCCTCGGAAAGAGACTGAAAGAAAACCACTCCAAGACCTGCTAGCAGAACAAACACTGTTTCAGGAAGAAATAAAAAGACAATTCCAAAGAGGAGAAAATAAAGAAGAAAAAAGAGATTTGAATTAATTTCACCGGTTAAAAAGATAGCAAGGAGCAGAGCCAGAGTAATTGTAAAAACTTCTTTGTTTGATCCTTGAAACAGTTCATCCCCGGTACGTTTCCTTTGCTGAATGATAATAAAAATGACAGAGAGAGCTATTATGAAGCCGAGGATCGGGACCATATAGTCTGATAGCGGAGTAGAAATAATAATTAGAACAAGCAAACATGCAAGCAGAATGGTTGCTGATTGTGTGAAGAACCTCATATTTCAGTATTCAGTATACAGTATTCAGTATCGAGTATAAAATAAGTGTGGATGGAAGCGTCTGCTTGTTTAACCTCGTAATGAGGCCTGCCCGCAGGCGAAAACAAAGCAGAACGCTTCCATAGTCCACGGACCATATTCAGTTGTCATTGCGTCTGCGGTAATTTCCTGCAGAGGGACTTGAGATCAACGCCCGCCGCGCCGTCTAAAAACGTATCGGTTTAGATAATCGTAGCTAGGCTTGCACAGGTAGGCAATTGCCAGAAACGCCGCTCCCGTGTCAGGACTACCATCAGCCCAAGCAATCAGGCCAATGATGAAGAATAAAGTTCCAAATTCCATCGCTTTCTCCTTTTCTCAGTCGCTTCGCGGCTGCCTAGTCTTGCCTACTGTCCTTTGATAGGGCAGGCTGAATTATCAGTGTAGTTATCAGGGCGATCAGTCCAATCAGGATTAAAAAGCCTCCTGTTATGGCGATCGTACCTGATCCGCTAAACACAAATCGGCTGTCGATCCCCTCGGCGGACTGGCTAGCCAAGTTTGCCTTTGTCGGCAGCTTCATAACTGTCAGCTATGCTGGTAACATAGTCACCCAGCTTAGTAAGTAGAGCCATGAGAGCCCCCCAGGCTACAAGTAAGATGATGTACTCCACGATTCTCCTCCTTCTTAGTAGTTGGGAATGTTGTTGACAACTGCAAAGTTCCAGAAACCGGCGACGATTATAAAAATCGCAATAGCACGAACTCGCTTTGAGTCGTCTTTCGTTCCGATGCCGGGGTAGAGTGATGCGGAAAAAGTTCCAACTGAAGCTCCGCATATATCTAGCCAAAAATCCAAGGGACTTGGAAAGTGATCCCGAACAAAGATCTGGCCAAGTTCTGTTGATACGGCGATTGCTGCGCACCCTAACAAAACCGCAACCAAAATCTTTGTCTCAAAACGCCAGAGGCCTTGAGTCAACCTTGCAGCAACGTAGAACGATCCTGCAATCAAGGCAAACCCAAGAAAATGCCCTATATCCCAAGAGAAGTCTTGGGAAGATGCGTTACCGGCCGTGGGTAGCTGAGTTCCTGTCCTTAACGCCATGAAAAAGGCGATTGCCGTGAGTGCCAAACCTTGTGCCCAGAACCAAAGAGCAAGAGTTGACCGCGAGATTGTCTGAACGTGGATCACGTCTGTCTCCTTCTATTTTTCTGAATTGTCCGTGTTGTCAAAGGGCAAAAATTATCGTTTAAGCACTTGCGTGCGTACTTATTCAAGAAAGTTGCCTTTCTGTGAAGCATTATATCATTATGGAAGGTTAAAAGTTTAAAATTTAAAGTTAAAAGTTGCAGTTGATAGTTCAAAATTTTGAACTTTGAATTGTAATTTTGAACTTTGCACTTTGAACTTTAAACTAGTTGAAGTATAATTAAGCCTATGAATATTACTTCGGAAAAGAAACGAAACGATTACAAGCCAAGTGAGATAGAACCCAAGTGGCAGAAGAAGTGGGAGAGCGATAAAACTTTCTCGCCGGATCTTAAGAATGCCAAAAACCCTTATTACACACTCATGATGTTTCCATATCCTTCCGCAGAGGGCTTGCATATCGGGAACATGTACGCTTTTACGGGTGCAGATATTCATGGCCGATATGTGCGCATGAAAGGAAAAGACGTTTTTGAGCCAATTGGCCTTGACGGATTCGGGATACATTCAGAGAATTACGCAATCAAGGTTGGTAAACACCCAAGAGAACAGGCAAAAATCTCAGAAAAAAACTTTTATCGACAGCTTAGAGCCACCGGTAATGGCTATGATTGGCAAAGAACTTTAGAAACTTATGATCCACTTTATTATAGATGGACACAGTGGATATTTGTTCAAATGTTCAAAAAAGGTTTGGCTTACCGCAAAAAAGCTCAGGTAAACTGGTGCCCATCTGACAAGACTGTACTAGCAGACGAGCAGGTTATTGATGGAAAGTGCGAGCGTTGTTCCTCAATCGTTGAAAAAAGAGAATTAGAGCAATGGTTCTTCAAAATAACTGAGTATGCTGATGCATTACTTAATGGTTTGAGCCAGATTGATTGGCCTGAAAAGATAAAAATCGCCCAAAGGCAATGGATCGGAAAGAAGACAGGAATTAACATCACTTATAAAGTCGAGGGTTCGAACCATGAAAT
>CAYIRD010000020.1:0-12634 GCA_964365755.1 uncultured Gammaproteobacteria bacterium
GTCCATCGTTGCGAAGAGTTAGCCGTTGCAATGCCTCTTGCTCTGAAACATTTATGTAAATGACATAATCAATTCCGTTTTTAAAAGATTCTGCCTGAACTCTTGTCCTTGGAAAACCATCTAAAATGTACCCTTTTTGATATTCTTCTCTTGCTAAATACTCACTTACTATCTCAAGAGTTTTATTGTCAGGTATAAGGTAACCCGCGTTCATTGTCTCCTTAATGTATCGCCCTAAAGGGGTATGTTCTTTTGCCAATTCCCGGAAAATATGCCCAGTAGAAAGATACGGAACTTCAAGTTTCTGTGATAATAAGTTCCCTTGGGTAGATTTTCCGGAGCCTTGTATTCCTATCAAAACTATCTTCATAGTTAGTATCCAGTATCCTGTATCCAGTATCCAGTGTTATACTCAATACTGTATACTCTATACTGAATACTCATACTATTGAGTGAACCTTTCGTAACTCCTCTGAACCATTTGAGCTTCAAGAATTTTAACTGTTTCTATAACTACTGAAACTACAATCAGAATACTGGTACCGCCAACAAGAACCGCGGTGATCCCGGTTATCGCAAGCACTATACTTGGCAAGATTGCAACAAGACCCAAAAATAGGGCTCCTGGGAGAGTAATTCTTGTCGTTACATAATTAAGAAAAGATGACGTGGGCTTCCCCGGTCTAATTCCGGGTATAAAACCTCCATTTTTTTGAATTTCTTCTGAGATTTTCTGAGGGTTGAAAATTACTGCCGTATAGAAGTACGTAAAGCCTACAACAAGGGCAAAATACATGGCATTATAAGGTATCCCGTTAGGATCAAATGTAGTAGCAAGAAACGTGCCGATTGAGGCAATATTTTGCGCCTTAGCCCCAACTAAGTAATTTGCAATAAGTGATGGCAGAAGAACTATTGAAACTGCAAATATTATTGGGATGACCCCTGCTTGGTTAATACGCAGCGGCAAATGCGTTGATTGCCCTCCATACATTTTTGATCCTCTTACGCGTTTAGCATAGTAGATTGGCACCCGCCTCACAGACTCATTAACAAACACAATTGCAGCAACTACTGCGATGCCAAGAAGCGCAAAAATCCCCAAATTTAAGATATCTTGCTGATTAAGAGTGGAAATCATTTGTGCCGTAACAACAGGAATTCTTCCCACAATACCTGCAAAAATCAAAAGAGATATACCGTTCCCTATCCCTTGTTCTGATATTAACTCTCCCAACCACATCACAAATATTGTGCCGGCGGTCATTGTTAAAACAAAAGAAACAATACCAATGGGCGAAAGTGTCGTAATTATCTGTTGGTTACGAAGCAATGCATACATTCCAAGTGATTGAATAATAGCAAGAGGTATGGTCAGGTATCTTGTGTATTGACTGATCTTTTGTCTGCCATATTCTCCTTCTTTCTGAAGCTCCTCAAGTTTTGGGTACACAATGGTTAAAAGCTGGAGGACTATTGAGGCGTAAATATAAGGTCCAAGACCAATTGCTAGAATTGAGAAATTGGATAAGGTTCCTCCTGAAAAAATATCAAGCAAGCCCAATAACTGGTTCTGCGCAAAAAGTGATTTGAGCTGTGCGATGTTAACGCCCGCAACCGGTATGTGAGCAAAAAATCTGAAAATCAGGAATATAAATAGCACAATGAGAATCTTTCGCCTTGTCTCTCTGTCTCTTATGCTATTTCTAAAGACCCTTAGGATAGACTTCATCATGACACGGTTCCTCCTGCTTTTTCAATCTTTTTGCGAGCTTGCTTTGATACAGGGAGTTTTATTAAAAGGGGAACATTTAGGTCTCCGCTTGAAAGAATTTTGATGCCATGTTTTTTGGCCACGCTTTTCACTATACCATATTTAATTAGGGTATCTATATCGACGGTAGTCTTTTTTGGAAGCATATTTAATCTCGAAATATTTACTACTATTTCATGCGGGCTAGTCACTTTATTTCTTCCTCTGCCCTTCAAGAACGGCAATCTTTTAACTAATGGCAGTGCTCCTCCTTCAAAGGCAAGCGGCACATTTGTTCTTGCTTTTTGGCCCTTTGTTCCGCGCCCTGCGGTCTTACCGCGGCCAGAACCGTGCCCTCGACCAACGCGGCGTAATCTTTTTTGAGTTATCTTTGGCAATTTTAATAATTCCATATTTTCCACCTCGTTTTTTTATCTCCCTCTATTAAGATCTTGCAAAGCAGCAAATACAGCATAAACATTGCCTGCCTTGTTATCAGAACCTAATATCTTAGATGAAATATTTTTAATTCCCGCTGCTTCAACAACAGACCTAACAGCGCCCCCTGCAATAATTCCGGTGCCCGCCGGTGCAGGCTTGAGAAGCACCTCTGCAGCGCCTTTCTTGATCCTGATTGAACGAGGAATAGTACCATTTGCAATTGGAACGTCTATCATTCTCTTTTTAGCAAAGCTTACGGCTTTTATAATTGCTGATGAGACGTCGGAAGACTTCCCAAGACCCACTCCCACCCTGCCATTTCTATTGCCAACAACCACAAGAGCCGTAAATCTCATTTTATTCCCGCCTTTAGTTTTCTTTGAAACACGGTTTATCTGAACAACTTTTTCTTCAAACTTCTCCTGATTTTGATTTAAATTTATATCTTCCATAAATTATTTATACCGATTCTAATATACGAATTATACTAATGTTTCGATGCCAATATACTAATGAATACTAATCATACGAATAATGTTATTAGTATAATTAGTATGATTCGTATATTAGTATCGCAACACATGCATTAGTATATTAGCATCGCACTAGAATATTAGGCCTCCCTCTCTTGCGCCCTCGGCAAGTGCTTTCACTCTGCCATGATATTTATAATTACCTTTATCAAAGATGACTTTATCGACTTTTTTCTTTTTTGCTTTTTGGGCCAAGTTCTGTCCTAAAACTCTTGCTTTTTCAGTTTTTTTTATGCCCTTGGCTTCAATCTCCTTTTCACTTACAAAAGCGATTGTCTTGCCGGATTTATCATCTATAATCTGGGCATAAATGTATTTATTAGAACGAAAAACCGTAAGTCTTGGCCGCATCATTTTAGCCAGAATTTTACCGCGAACTCTTTTAGTTCTTTTCTCTCTTCTTATTTGCTTTAGTCTAACTTCATTCATAATGTTTATTTGGTTGTACCAACAGTCTTAGCGGCTTTTCCTACTTTTCTTCTTATATATTCTCCTACATATTTAATACCTTTTCCTTTATATGGTTCGGGAGGCCGAACGTGTCTTATTTTATCAGCAACATCTCCTACTAGTTGTTTACTAGCTCCGTAAACTGTGATAATACTATTTTCATCAACAGAAAACTTAATACCGGAGGGCGCCTTTATCTTTACCGGATTTACATATCCTACATTCAGTACCAGCTCTTCCCCTGACACATTTGCTCTATACCCGACTCCTGAAAGTTCAAGCTTCTTCTCAAACCCTGAAGTTACTCCAGTTACCATGTTCGCAAGTAAGGCACGTGATAGGCCGAAAAATTTTTCAAGCTCACGACTCTCTGTTTCTTTTCTTAGAACTATTTCACCGTTCTTTACAGTCACGCCAATTCCCATAGGAACTTTTGTTTCTAGCGTCCCTTTTGGACCTGAAACAATAATTTTATCCGTATCTTGGGTAATATTAACCCCTTCTGTTATTTTTATTGCTTTTTTCCCTATGTTTGACATACTTTATTAACTCAAATCTTAGAACTCAAAACTCAAATCTACAACCTTAAATCTTAAATCTTTTAGATCTAGGGTTTTGAGATGTAGTTTTGACATTTGACATTTGAGATTTGACATATTGTTAGCTGACTTGGCAGATTAGCTCTCCGCCAACACCTTGTTTTTTAGCCTCACTAGTTGTCATAACGCCTTTATTCGTGGAGATGATACCTACCGCATTTCTTTCCATTCTCACAATTTTATTCTTACCTAAATAATGGTGGATGGAAGGTTTTGAAATTAGTTTTATCTCTGAAATTGCCGGCAAATCCTTGTTATATTTAAGGTCAATTTTGAGAATTTTCCTATTATTTTCTCCTTGTGCGGAAACTTTATTAACAAATCCTTCCTTTTCAAGAATTTTTGCAATAGAAAAAACAGCATTCGAATATGGATATTCAATTGCTTTTTTATAAGCCCGGCTCGCGTTCTTAAGTTGTATTAAAAAATCTCCAACAGTATACATTTTTATTTATTATTTATTGTTTATTATTGATTATTTAAATTTCCAAACCTAAAATCATAAATTATAAATCATAAATAATCAATATTAATTACCAGGATGCTTTTTTTACCCCTGGCAATTCTCCCCTCAATGCATGCTCTCTGAAACAAATTCTGCACATACCAAAATATCTTATGTATCCGCGGGACCTTCCGCAGATTTTACAGATATTCTTTTTCCTCGTACTGTACTTTGGTTTTTTATATAAATTTTTTTGTATGTTAGATGTTTTAGCCATATATCTAATTTTTTTTGAATCGCATTCCCATCTCTTCAAGCAACGCTCTTGCGGGTTCATTATCTCCGGCGTTAGTTACAAATGTAACCTGAAGGCTTCTCACGCGATCCACTTTCCCAGGATCTATCTCAGGGAAAACAGTACTTTCAGTAAAACCAATACTTAAATTCCCCCGGCCATCAAAGGCTTGAGACGCCACGCCCGAGAAGTCCCTAACGCGCGGAAGGACTATTTTAACAATTTTTTCAAAAAAATCATACATACGTGCGCCTCGCAAGGTAACTGCCAATCCTATCTGGTCTCCTTTTCTGAGCTTAAAGGTTGCTACAGAGATACGGGCGCGGGCTATTTTCGCCTTCTGACCGGTAATTAATACCAGATCTTCTGCTGCCTTCTCAAGGTTTTTCTTATCTACCAAAAAATCTTTTGAGCTCTCGTTTACAACAATCTTTAAAAGTTTTGGAACGGCCATAGGATTCTTTATGCTTAACCGTTCCATTAACTTTTTTACTGTCTCTTTTTCAAATTGGTCCTTAAACTTACTCATATTAGCCTTGACGCTGTTTATGCTTGGGATTATCACAAATTACATAAAGCTTGCCACGCCTTCTAACAATTTTACATTTTATACATCTTTTTTTAACTGACGCTTGTACTTTCATAAATTACGATTCCCGCTGATTTTTAACTGATCTACGCGGATCAGCGAGAATCCGCTATGAATCGGCGTTAATCAATGACTTTTTTGCATTTTCTGCATATCCGAACTTTTTTGCCGCCTGTAATTTTGTACCCGATTCTTGTTGGTTTTTTACATTTAGGACAGACTAGCGCGACATTTGCAGCAGGTATTGGTTTGGTTATTGTTATAATCTCGGACTTTTGATTTTTTGCTCTGCTTTTAATGTGTCGCTTAAATTCATTAACTCCAGGTACGAGAACACTATCAACCTTGAGAAATATTCTTTCGATCTCTCCTGTCTTACCCTTGTCTTTTCCTATTAATATTTTTACTTTATCTCCCTTTTTTATCTTCATATATTTATCCGCGAAAATCCGTTATAAATCTGCGTGAATCTTTCTTTAGACTACATGATTTGCCAGAGATGCTATTTTTGCATACCCCAAATCCCTTATTTCATAGGCTATTGGTCCAAATATTCTTGTACCCATTGGTAATTTGCTTTTTTCATTTTCAATTATTACGGCAGCATTTTCGGAGAATCTGATATATGTTCCGTCTCTCCGCTTAAATTCTTTTTTTGTCCTAACTAGTACAGCTTTTATCTTGTCTCCCTTCTTGTATGCTGTATTAGGCAACACTTTTACCACAACGCAGCCTAGCAGCTCACCTAGACGACCGAATTTCCTTTTTGAACCACCATAAATCTGAATCACCATTAATTGTTTGGCTCCTGTATTGTCTGCTACATTTAACATTGTCCTATGCTGAACCATAATTTAAATCTCGAGAGGACACCAAGGTTTCCTCTCGACGCCGCTTAAGGCTAAGCCTCATCCCGCTTTGAGCGGGACCGCGGCTGCTCTCCTTCCTTATCTAAAATTTCTATTACTTTAAAGTGCTTGTCGCGGCTTAATGGCTTTGTTTGCTCGATCTTTACATTCTGCCCGACACCGATTTCAAAATTATTTGTGTCGGCCTTAATTTTTGTTTTTCTTTTAAGGATTTTCCTGTAAACGGGATGCTTAACACGCCGCTCTATTAGAACGACTACAGTTTTTTGCATCTTATTAGATATAACTTTACCTATAAAAGTTTTTTTTGCCATATATTCTAGCTTTTCGCTTTTAGCTTTTTGCTACTGGCCAATCGCCAACAGCCAACGGCCAATAGCTATTTCACTTCCTCCTTCATGCCTAAAATGGTTAGTATTCGAGCGATATCTTTGCTTTTGTTTCTTACTTGGTTCACATTCTTGATTTTCGTAAGCGAGAGATCGATCTTAAGTTTTCCAAGTTCTTCCCTCTTCTCTAAAAGAAGTTTTTTTAGCTCGTCAACTGTTTTTCCTTTTAAATCAGCAAGTTCATTTTTTTTCATATTATTGATTGCGCTTTACAAATACGCTTTTTAATGGCAACTTGTGAGACGCAAGTCTTAATGCTTCGCGCGCCACATTCTCAGGTACTCCAGCCATTTCAAAAAGAACTCTACCCATTTTTACTGGCGCAACATATTCGTGTATATCCCCTTTGCCACCCCCCATGCGGGTTTCGGGCGGCTTTTTTGTAATTGGCCTATCCGGAAAAATTCTGATCCAGATTCTCCCCCCTCTTTTTGTAAAATGAGTGATAGCTTTTCGAGCCGCTTCTATCTGGCGGCTTGAAATATTACCTGATCCTGTAGTTCTCAAGCCAAATTCACCAAAAGAAAGGCGATTACCGCGTAACGCTATCTGCCCATTTACTTTTGGCTTAAATTGTTTTCTATATTTTGTTCGTCTTGGTGTTAACATATCATTTATTTATTATTGATTATTTAAGTTTTCGAATTTCAAACAATAAATTATAAATTATTAATAATAAATTGCTTTAGCGATTGATCCATACCTTCACTCCTACGTATCCAGATTTGGTTAAGGATGGAAGCTGTGCGTAATCAATATCTTCTCTTATCGTTGAGAGAGAAACTTTTCCCGCCTGAACCCTCTCGCGTCGTGCAATCTCGGCTCCATTAATCCTTCCAGACAAAACAATTCGTACACCTTTGGCGCCCTGCTGCATAACCTTGTCAACTGCATGTTTCATTACTCTTCTGTGAGGCATTCTTTTAACCAATTGATCAGAGATATTTGTAGCAACCAAGTATGCATTAAGATTTGGATCTTTTATTGGCTCGACCTTGAGCTCTATTTTCTTTGCGTTTTTGTCTAGCTTAGTAATTCCTAACATTCGAACAATCTGCTTTTTTAACTCTTCAAGACCGGTTCCTCCCCTTCCAATCACAATCCCCGGCCTTGTCACGTAAATTGTAATTTTAATACTTGATAAAGACCTTTCAATAATTACTTCTCCAACACCAGCGGGCTTAAGCCTATCAAATAGGGATTTTCGGATTTTTATGTCCGCAAGTACTGTTGATGAATAATTCTTCTTGTTATAAAACCCAACACTTTTAAAGCCTTGGTGAATCCCAAGCCTTAATGCAATTGGATTAACTTTCTGTCCCATTATTTAGAACCCCCTCTCCTGGTTTTTGAACACCTTTGACTTCAACACTCTTACCATCTGTCAAAATAACCCTAATATGACTCATCCGTCTCTTGTATGGTCGGACTCTACCCCGGGCTGCAAAATGATACCTTTTAAGTCTTGCTCCTTCCGTAACAATTATGTCGCGGATGGAGAGTGCTGCGCGCTCCACTTTGAAATTGTTAACTGCATTTGCAATTGCCGAATCTAAAGCTTTTTTAACAGGCTGAGCAGCTCTTTTGGGCATAAGAGATAATATTGATAACCCCTTATTTAAGCTTTGTTTCTTTACAGAATCCACAACAAGCCTCACTTTACGAGGCGAAACTTTTATATTTTTTGCAATCGCTATATATTCCATATGTTATTTATTATTGATTATTTATTGTTTATTATTTAGATTGCGAACTTAAAATAATAAGTTATAAATTATAAATAATAATTTTTAGGTTTTGCTGATCTCTCTTGCGACTACTCGTCCGTGTCCTCGGAAAATTCTAGTCGGTGCAAATTCTCCAAGTCTATGCCCTACCATATTCTCTACAACTTTAACAGTTATGTGATTCTTACCGTTGTGAACCAAAAAAGTGTGGCCCACAAATTCCGGCGGAATTTGGCTTGCCCTCGCCCACGTTTTTATTGGCGCCATCGTTCCACCTGCTGCCTTTTGAGCTTGCACTTTCTTCGCGAGTTTTGGGTCTATAAACGGCCCCTTTTTAAGTGATCTACTCATAGTTTTTCTTTCCCTCTAACCACGCAATATCCCTAAGCAATCGAGCATATTCTCGTTTGTCGTATCCATATTCCTCAAGCAACCAACAGCCTAAATTATTAATACTGAACTGTCTTTTATTGGTCCCGACAGATGAAACCTCATCCATGTCAGGCCCAACAACTACTACTATATCGTCTCCGAACATAAAGTTCGAATCTGTTTTCAGTTGATCTTGAGCTCGGTCTAAATTTGCATGTCCGAATGTTTTTCTATAGCTAAAAATGCGACCTTCATATTCATCTCTTCCTAAGCCCAAAATTTGACCATATTGAACACTATATTTAATATTTTCAGGATTCATTGGATGTTGATATTTTTGTTCTACCATATGTTTTTATTCGTATAAATTCGCACTAATTAAATTCGCATCTATTCGTATTCTATTTTCTCCTTTTCAAAATGAACTTATTGGAATATTTCTTTTTATGCCTGGTCTTTCCAACTGCTTTGCGGCCGGCATAAGTTTTTGGATATTTTAAACCAACCCCTGAGCGTCCTTCTCCTCCGCCATGAGGGTGAGAGCGGGGATTCATTGCGACACCCCGGACGGTCGGCCGAATTCCCATATGTCGTTTAACTCCAGCTTTCCCCAAAACTCTATCTTTCCATTCAACTCTTAAGAGCTGTCCTATAGTCGCAAAATTACTGATCAATATTTTCCTTATCTCGCCTGACGGCAGTTTTACTTGTGCATATCCGTCTTCATGCGCCATGACAAAAGCCTGGTCTCCTGCAGATCTTGCAATCTGCCCCCCCCGCCCATGCGTCAATTCCACATTGTGAATTGATTGTCCGATTGGAATACTTGACAATGGCATGGCATTTCCCACTCTTATATCTACGCTTTTCCCCGAAACAACTTTATCCCCCACCGCAAGACCCAGGGGGGCAAGAATATATCTCTTGTCACCATCTGGGTATTTGATAAAGGCAATATCGCAGGATCTGTTTGGGTCATATTCAATTCCAGTGACAATTCCCGGTACATCAAATTTATCACGCTTAAAATCAACAACTCTCATAAATCTTTTTTGTCGTCCTCCTTGATGCCTTACCACAACGTGGCCCGCAGAATCTCTTCCTGATTGTTTTTTAAGTATTATTTTTAACTTTCGTGTCATTTTTTCTTTCCTTTCTTCTCTTCGGTCTGCTCTTCGAATATATCGATCTTCTGATCGCGAGCAAGTTTTACTCTTGCCTTTTTATATGTCTTGTCAATATCCATTTTCCCTTTTCTTGTAAACCTGGTCTTTCTCCCTTTTATAATAGCGGTATAAACTCGCAAAACTTTAACGTTAAATAATTTTTCAATTGCATTCTGAATATTTGTTTTTGTTGCATCTCGTCTTACCAAAAAAGTATACTTATTGCTATTTTTAGCTTCGCTAAATGATTTTTCAGAAATTAATGGTTTTATAATATAATCATTCATAGCTTGTACTTTTACTTTCTAAGACTGCCAATTGCTTCTTTTGCAAATACCAAATAATTATTTGCCAACACTTCATACGTATTAATTGATTCCGCATTTCTGATAGCAAGACCCTTGATATTTCTTACTGCTCTTTTTGCTTCAATGTTGGAATCTGAGACAAACAAAATCGCGTTATCTTTATTTTTTTTATCCAATAGGCTAAGTTTTTTGAAAAGCTTTGCAAACTCACTTGTTTTACCAATTGCACCCTTTGAATCAATTACCGACACTTTTTGGTTAATGAGCTTTTGAGTTAAGGCGCTGAAGAGGGCTTTTTTCTTCATTTGCTGTGAAAGTTTGGATTCGAATTTACGATGCCTTGGTCCAAAAACAATTCCTCCTCCAACAAAAATTGGAGCCTTGATAGAACCGTGTCTTGCCCGCCCAGTCCCTTTTTGTCTATATATTTTGCGGGTAGAACCCGTTACTTCCCCCCGGGTTTTTGTTGAAGCTGTACCTTGTCTTTGATTGATTAAATACACTCGAACAGCCTGAGCCATCAATTGCTCATTTACTTTTGCCCCAAAAACCTCTTTTGGAAGCTCAATGGATCCTTTCTTAATACCGCTCAATCCATAGATTGGCAGACTAAGCTTAGAACTTTTCGAAGCCTTCGAAGCAGCCTTCACAACTTTTTGGGCCAAAGGCCCACCAGCCTTTGGCTGGGACTTTTGACTTTTGACTTTACTTACCGGCATCTTTAGTTCCCTCCTGTTCAGTTTTTTCCTCCCCCTTTATATCCTCTGTCGCTATGTCACTCTGCTTGCCCTGAGTCCTATCGAAGGGTCTCTCTGTTGTCTGCTCTCCGTCTTCTGTCTTCTGTTCTCTGTCCTCCGAATACAGCGGCTTGAACTTCTTATTCTTACCTACTTTTGTTATAGTCACAACTGAGCCTTTGTTTCCGGGAATTAAACCTCGGACCAAAATTGTATCTTCTTTTACGTCCAGAACCTCTAAATTCTTTATGGTGACTTGGTCGTTTCCCATTCTTCCGGCCATTCTCTTGCCGCGATAAACACGGCCTGGGGTTGTCCCAGTGCCGATCGCGCCAGGTGCCCTATGTCTATCAGACTGTCCATGAGTTTTTGGACCTCCATGGAAACCATGTCGCTTAACAACGCCTGCAAAACCCTTTCCTTTTGACGTGCCTGTGACATCAACAACGTCACCGGGCTCAAAGACTTCTGAAACTAAAATCGCCGAACCTAGTGTCTGGTCCGGCGGTGTGTCTACCCTTACTTCACGAAAAAAGCGGGGTGTAGATTTATCTAGTCCCGCTTTTTTTATGTGTCCTGTCATTGGCTTTGTTGGTCTCTTCCAAGTCCCAAATCCAAGTTGAATTGAATTATACCCCTCATGATCTTGAGTCTTAATCTGCGTAACCACATTGCCACCAACGGAAATAACTGAAAGCGGAACGCGTGTTCCGTCCTCCAAAAATCCTTGCGTCTGATCAATTTTTTTACCGATTAAAGATTGAATCATAAAGGCACAAAAAAAGCGGCTCGAAGCCGCTCCTCACGTCCCAGGGATTGACCTCGATCATGTAACTAATGAATATATCAATAGTCTGGACATGCAAGAAGAGATTATATAATGTTTTGAATTCAAATGCAATCAGCTGTGCTGGTTGCCTAGATAGAGAACGGTTGTCCTCCTTTCTTTTGGTAATGCATAATAACATATTCTGCCGGTGTCTTGTAATGAAGGCTTCTATGATATCTTTTAGTATTGTATTTGGTATTAAACAACATACAGTGTTCGTTAATCATGTCAAGATTATCAAGCAGATCGAACTGCCAGTTAAAGTATTCGTACTCAGCTGTTTGATGAAACCTCTCAACGCGCCCATTTTGCTTAGGGCAATGAGGATCGGTAAAGTAATGAGGGATACCCCATGATGATACCTCCTTGTGAAACTCAAGAAGGTATTCTGAACCATTGTCTGTATTGATTGCCTGAATCTCAAATGGAAAGTATTCGCGAACCCTTTTAATGAAGTCCTTTCCGGAACTGGATGAGATAGATCGGTAACAATAGATGAAGCCGTATCTTGAGAAACAATCGATTGCTGAGAAGATATAGAATTTACGTCCCAATACATAGAAGTATTTTGTGTCTACCTGAACAAGTGATCCTACCTCCTTTTCTCGAAGCTCTTTTGCTGCTTTAACCCTTGCTATGGCATGGTTTCTGTGCTTGCGAAGATTCTTTTTATGTTGAGTATTCAAAAGTTCTTTGTGGGAGTTAATAACTCGCTGAATTGCTGATTGCCCAATGATGATGCCTTCCCGTCTTAAATCTTCCTGTATCTCGTATTTTGACTTCTCAAGGTCTTCTTTGCGAATATCATAAATCCTTTGAAGAATATGCGGCGCAATAGCGGGTTTTCGAATATTTCTTGGTCTTCTTGTTTTGGTATCAAACTCTAAGGTCTTGAGATTTCTTTTGTTAAAGCGATTAAACCACCTGTAGAATACACTTTTTGATATGCCAAAGTGTCGGCAAGTTGCTTCTGCATTCTTACCATGCGAGAAGTACCAATCAATCCATGAAAGTCTTTTTAAACCATCCTTTGAAAGCGATGAATCCTTTAGTTGTTCCCAAGGAACAATGTTGTAATGACGCATAATTGCGTCAGTATATAGATGTCCCAATTATTCATCAACCGTTCTGG
>CAYIRD010000021.1:0-12424 GCA_964365755.1 uncultured Gammaproteobacteria bacterium
GCATGCAAATCAAAGAGAAGAGATTAAAGAAGCATTTGCAGGAGAAATTGTGGCAATAGTTGGTTTTAAAGATACGTCAACCGGAGATACCGTCTGTGATGAGTCAAAACCAATTCTGCTTGAAAAAATTACCTTCCCCGAACCTGTAATCTCGCTGGCAATTGAACCTAAGACAAAATCAGATCAGGAAAAATTAGGCCTCTCTTTGAAGAAACTTATGGATGAAGATCCAACATTTTCTGTTAAAACAGATCATGAGACAGGGCAGACTATTATTTCAGGGGTCGGAGAACTCCAGCTTGAGGTGAAAGTTGAAACAATGAAGCGGGAATTTGGAGTTCAGGCAAATGTTGGCGCACCTCAAGTTGCATACAAAGAGACAATTGGACAAGAAGCACAAGGTGAGGGTAAATATATTCGTCAAACCGGAGGCCGCGGACAATATGGCCATTGTTTTCTTAGAGTCGAGCCTATGGGACGCGGGGAAGGTTTTGAATTTGTCAACGCAATTAAAGGAGGAGCAATCCCCCAGGAATTTATCCCATCTGTTGAAAAGGGAGTTCGTGAGACTTTGGACAAAGGGGTACTTCTTGGATACCCTGTGACCGACCTTAAAGTTACTCTTTATGATGGGACATTTCATGATGTAGATTCCTCAGATATCGCATTTAAAATAGCAGGATCAATGGCGTTTCAGGCCGCAGCCAAAAAAGCCAATCTGAAATTACTTGAACCAATAATGAAGGTTGAGGTTACAACTCCCGAGGAATTTATGGGGACAGTAATTGGTGACCTTTCTGCTAAACGTGCTCAAATAATTGGGTCTGAGGAAAGAGGAAATGTCCGAATAATTTTAGCAAACGTACCCCTTGCTGAACTTTCAGGTTATGCAACAACCCTCCGTTCCATGTCGCAAGGCCGTGCAATACCCTATGTTGAACCCTCTCATTATGAAGAAGTTCCTCAAAATATAGTCCAGGCCATGCTCGCCAAGAGTACATTCACCGGAAGAATTACAGCTCAATAATTTGCCTCTGCTATAATTATTCAATATGGATGATCGGAAAAAAGCGCTAATCTCAATTCTGGTGGGATCAATTCTTGGGGGAGCAACAGCTTCGGTAACAAAGATAGGACTTATTGATTTTCCTCCATTTAGCTTCGTTTTTGTACGTTTCCTTATCGCGTCGCTAGTCCTATTGCCATTTGTAAATTTGAAAACTATTATTCGGAATAGCATTCATATTCTTCCCGTCGCAATATTTTTCACGATCAATATTCTAGTCTTTATTATAGGAATTAAGCTTACTACAGCCACAATCAGCCAGTTACTTTATGCAGGTGTCCCCTTTTTAACAAGTATTTTTCTATATATATTTTTTAAAGAAAAAATTGGAACAGCAAAAAGCACTGGAGTTTTAATTGGGTTTATTGGAGTTACATCAATCATTCTGCTTCCGGCAATTGAAGGAAAACAATTCTCAGGCAACTTACTGGGGAATGCCTTAATTGGCATAGGCGTTATCTCTTATTCTTTGTTCATGGTTTATTCAAGAAATGCCCTGAAGAAATATTCTCCTTTTGTGATAACAGCCACTATTACATTCATTACAGCAATTATCGCGTTTCCACTTTTTATTTACGAGAACATAAATACCAGCTACTGGTGGAATGATCTTGCTCCGGCTTCGATTAGTGCTCTTTTGTACATAGCGATCGTCTCAACAATACTGACGTATCTTCTCAACCAATATGCGATTAAGCATGGAGGTTCGGTCTTTGCATCTACTTCACTATATCTTGTGCCACTTTTTAATTATCTAACAGCGTACATTTTACTGGGAGAAAAATTAACAGAGGGTCTTATAATTGGAGGGATTCTTATCCTTGTGGGTATTTACCTTGCCGGAGTTAAAAAATAGCTCATCTAAAGGGTATTGTTACAAGATGTTTCCATTTCTTAGGATCTAGGGTCTCTGGCTTAATTATAAACTTATCCATAATAAATGATACAGAAGGTAATCTCACTTGGGATGCTGCTTTTTCGCGAGCAGCCATATCGTAGTCCCCATCATATAACAGGCTCATGTGAGGCATAAACAAATCATTCTCGCGACCGAACACCTTTTTACAGTCAAGATTTAACTGCATAAGTTTGGCTGTAGGATTGATCCTTACAAAAACTGATTGGAAATAAGTGGTGCTGAAAGAAACGGAACCAAGACTTAATTCTAGCCTGTCCAAGCCTATTGCTAAGGTTCTGGCTTTACTTTCTACCTCTGACAGATCTACATTGAGGTGTCCTACCAATGTCATATGAGGTTCAAATTGAGGACCCCGGTACATAATTGATAACTGCTTAATTATCTCTTTCAATTTACTATAAACAGGTTCCTGAGGGATCAACCAGATAGCATATTTCATATAGCAAAGATTGTGCAATTATTATATAGCAGAAGAATCAGAATTCACAGCTGACAATCGCTATTGACAGCGCGGATTTTTTTATACTAAACTTACTGTATGATTAGTATGAAGAAAAATCATGAGCTTTTTTGGATTCTTGAGGTTCTTTTTTTAACTCCTGTAGCGCTTTTTTGGATGGGTGTTGTTTCTATGATGCTAGGCTCAAACAATCTTTTTGATGCCGTTGTGGGACAGCCTTACTCAACGCTCAAGAGCGTTCTTATAACATTTATATGCCCGGCGGCTGCGGCCTGGTTTGCAATCGAATATATTCGGGAAAATAAAAGAGAAAAAGGGTCAGCTCACGATATTGCGAAGGTAATAATTGTAGTGAGCCTTGCTACAATTGCGATAGTTGCGTTTTACCTCCTTGGCGAAAATAGCCTCCCCTAGCCGTCAGTATTGAGAATAGAGTATTCAGTATATAGCATGCTTTGTAGATACTGGATACAGAATACTCGATACTGTATACTCAGGCCTATGGACGTTCACTCTGATTTTGAGATCCGAAATGAGCTTTGGTATAGGATTGGCGGAAAAGTAAAATATTTAATTGATGTTGAGAATAAAGAAGATATTAAAAAAGCTTACGAGTTTTTAAGAAAAGAAAAAATTAAAAAAGTTTTTTTCTTGGGTCTCGGCTCTAATTTGATTTTTACAGATGAATATTTTGACGGTGCAGTAGTCCGTTTTGTACCAAGCTCAGATCCAATTCGCCTAATTCGTCCGCATATTATAGAAGCCGACGCAGGTGCGGTTTTAGATGATGTGATCAAATTTGCTTTTGAACATAATCTTATAGGACTTGAATGGGCAGGGGGGCTTCCAGGAAATTTAGGTGCGGCAATACGCGGAAACGTGGGTGCGTTTGGAGGAGAAATAAAAGACAATGTAAAACAGGCAGAAGTTTTTGAAATTGCAAACAACAAGCCAAGATTTAAGATTCTAAAAAGATTCGAGCTTAAATTTTCATATAGAAATTCGCTGGTTAAAAAAAACAAGATGGGAGTAACATCCGTACAACTGAGACTGACTCCGGCAGACCCAGCAGGCATAAATCGTGCAAGACAGACCTACCTTAGCAATATAGAATATCGAAAAATCCGCCATCCGCTCGAGTTCCCAAATTGCGGCAGTATATTTAAGAACATAAATGATCCTATTCACGTTCAAAAAATTTTAGAGGTCTTTCCTGATCTTAAGGAGAAAATCAAACGCGACTGGCACGGAAAAGTGGCCATGGGTTATTTAATTAAAAGGCTCGATTTATCTGAATATAGAGTTGGCGATGCGCTTGTTTCACCAAAACACTGTAATTTTATTGTAAATCTAGGTAATGCCAAAACTTCTGACGTTCTATCAATCATAAAAGTAATCCAAGAAAAATTCCTGGAAACTTTTAACTTTATCCCCGAAATTGAGGTTGAAATTGTAAAAGATTAACCAATTTGACTTTTGCTACCAGTTTGTGGTACTATAGGCTAAATATATATGCTAGGTCAAGATCCTCTTGACATTCGTGAAAAGTAAGCATATAACAAAATTATGGTTGCAGTACTCGAACGAGCGCGGCCATTTGTAGAAAAAACACAAGATACGCGGTCTTGGACTGAGAAGATCCAGGCTCGCGTAAAAGCACGAGATGCCTTACTTGCGGCTCACACAAGAATTGTAACTCCAGAGCTTTCCAAACTTTCAGTACCTTTGAAATTTTACTCATCTGTTGCTAATTATACCGCTTCCGTAGATAGATCTGTATTTGAAAACGCCGGAGTAAGCTGGCCGACTATAGATGCATTATGGGATAAAAGCGATCCTAGCGGGTATGTCCCTGAACATGACAGAGTTAAAAACCTGAATGTGGGGCTGTCGAAATTCACCGAAGCAATTGGGAGTATCGACACCAATGTTTATGTAGTTCTAAACATGAATGCCTCTGGGCCTGTATTTGAAGAGGAGATTAGAGCTTATGATGAGACACGAGAGTTTGGGAATCCAATATTGGTCGAACAGGCAAAGGTTTCTCTTGGGCAAGAACTTGGCATGTTTCAAGATAGAGGTGGACACTGGCATAGAAGATACGGTTCAACACATGATTATAATGATAGAAAGAATATTCTGGTCGATCTTCAAGAAGCAAGAGCCCTTCAGCGAGTAATTAAAAAAATAGTGGATCAGGGAAATCTTCAACCTATATCACAAAAACCTCAACAAAAATTTTACTCCAATTTCCATCGCAGATAAACTCAAGACTTTGACTCTTTCTGATTTCTTACCCAAATTTCGTTTGAAATTTAAGCTTCCTATTTAGTATGAATCTATGGAAAACTTGATACTGGTTGGTAGTGTTATTGGGGTTTTAATTTACTTGAAGATGATCAAGATTGCTTAAAATGATATTTTGCGGATTACCACCTTAGGTTCTTTGAGAATTTCCTCGATTAGTTATTAAGCTCTTTTTTTTGTTAAAATGTAATCTCATGCACGTACTCCTTGAGAACATTCCATGGATGGCTTTCAATGTGTTTTTGGCAGTGGCACCAATAGGCTTTGGTTATCTTGCGCTCACAAAGAAAAATCTTGTCGTTAGGCTCTTATCGGGCCTTGTCTGGTTTTTCTTTCTTCCGAATACAATTTACCTTACCACCGATATTATTCATTTCCTTGAAGATGCAGCAAAGACATCGGGCCTTTTTCTCGCAATTGACCTTGTGTTATATGTCATTCTAATCATTTTAGGAGTTATCACCTATATTATGGCTGTTGACCCTTTTGAAAAATTACTTTTCAAAGACAAATCGAAAAATGAAAGGAGGCAGAATTTACCCTTTATTTATATTCTTAATTTTTTTGTAGGGTTTGGTGTAGTTTTAGGGCGGGTACACAGATTAAATTCTTGGGACATAGTAATAAACACAGATAAGGTAATATACTATTCGCTTGAAACATTGAGGTCAGTCCAATTAATGATTTTAGTTCTTGCGTTTATGTTGCTGTCTCAGGTTGTTTATATGAAGTTCAGGAAATCAGTTCCCAAAGTGGTTTTTTAATTATTACTCTTTTCCTATTGTTACAACTGAGTCTGCGTTACCAGAAGTAAGATCAGCTGAGGTTGTTCCAATCGAGTAGTTTTTAGACAAATCAGATTTCAGTAAATTTAGAAAATTTTCCTCCGTACTTTTTATTTGTATAGTTGTTTTTTCAAAGTTAAAGTTTTCTGCATTTCCGACTTGAATTACATTGTATCCAAGTCCCTCAAGGTAATCGGAAGCAGTTTTGCCTGTGCCGCCTGTTCCGCTTCCATTAAGTACTTGAATTGATAATTTAGACCTGTCAAGGCCCGTAGATTTATCGATAGGGTTAACGGTGGGTTTAGGGGTTGGCGTATTTGTAGGTTTTGTTGTCGGCGTTACATCCACCTCTTCTGTTGGGGTGGGTTCCTCTGTAGGCAGAGCTTGGGTGGGCGTTGGTGTAATTGTTGAATCAGACTGATTTGATCCTCCAAAAAATCTAGTTATTCCAAAAATGATTAGTCCAAGCACTATAATTAAAAAGGCAATGGTAAGATATCTCTTGAAGTTAGCATTTGATCTTGGGCGGTTAAGACGGCTCTCGTATTCCTTGGGGGCTTGAAAAACGTCCTCTTTTTGCTCCTCTTCCATTGCCAATATAATAGCATCATTTTTCAATTTTGCAAGTCCCCTCTTGCAAAAACGTCAGTTTGGTGCTTTAACCTGGACAAACTGGAAAAAATTCCCATCTGGATCAACAAAAGTTGCGATATATCCATACCCCTCTAGGTGATATGTGTCTTGTTTAACTTTAACCTTTGCGCGCTTTAGCCGGGCAACTTCCTTTTCAATATCGTCAACCTCAAAGTTGATCATTATTTGAGCGGGGTTTTTATTTTCCCCTTTCACTTTCGAATGGTCCATGATATAAAGCCCAGTACGTCCTTTGATCGCAAATTCAAATCCCTTTTCATTATTTTCTCCCATTTCGAATTCACTAGTAAGTTTTAAACCCACTTTTTTTTCGTAAAAATCAGCAAGTTTTTGAGCATTTTTACTTCCAACCAATATACTTTCTATGCCACGAATCATTTTTGTCACCACCTTTCTTGTCAATAGTAGAACAAGTATGTAAAATAGTACTACTCAAACATGAATAAAGCAATAATTATTTTTATAGTAATCTTAATTGTAGGAGGCGTGGGGGGTTTTTTGATTTTAGGTTCGAATCGAGCTACTCCTCAAGAAAAACAAACTAACTCCACAACTGAGAGGAGAGCTGAAGGATATCAAGGGAATGTTTTAGCAGGAAATATTTCGCCATTTTTAGAATTTAATAAAGCAGATTATGAAAAGGCAAAGCGGGAAGGCAAAATTATTATCTTAGATTTCTACGCAAACTGGTGTCCAATTTGCCGAGCAGAGGCTCCTGAACTTCATGCTGGATTCGACGCGTTAAATAATTCTAATGTTGTAGGTTTTCGCGTGAATTTTAATGACTCTGATACTGATTCTGATGAAAAAGCTTTGGCCCGCGAGTTCAACATCCCTTATCAACACACAAAGGTAATTCTTAAGAATGGCGTTGAAGTATCTCGTTCAAATGAACAATGGACAAAAGAGGATTTGTTGGACGCGGTAAGCGAAGCTGAACAACGATAGTCAGAATTTGACAAGGACTTATAGTATGTTATAATACCAAAATTATGGCAATGGAGCGTTGGATAGAAGGACAACAGAAGCTTGGTAACAAGGCGGCTGTTGCAATGGGCGAGAATCTTCGTCGGGAGTTTGGCGAGGTCCCCCTAGAAGCAGCAGTTAGCCCATCAGCGAAAGTTGTCGAATCTACCGCCCCTCGAATTGAAATAAAACCACCTCTTGCTCAGGCAATTAAAGAATATAAAAAGACTCGTACTCCAGAACTTATTACAGCATTTAACACCGTTCTTTGGGACCAAATAACGCAAATTTCAGGAGTTGATGTTTCAGTTCCTGCATATCCTGGAATAGAGCAACAAATAAAAGAAATGGAAGCAAGGGATAAGGGGCTTATCTTTATTCCAGAGCAATATGCCGAGCAGGCTCAACGTCCTCTCGTCGCAGCCGCTTTCAAACTCTTGGGCAATGAATATGTTCCAAACAATTGGAGTATGCAACCCGACAATCCCGTTAAGAATGATATAATCCATGTTGGTTATAGGTTTGTAGATATGCAAATTGAAGCGCCAAATCTTAGGACAAACGAAAAACAAGCGAGAGATTTAATGGGTCGTGGAAAGCAGGAAGAAGGATCTGAGGGCATGAATCTCTCAGAATACGCGCTTGCAGGACTTTACTCAAAACTTCTTACAGGGCAATACCTTGATGAAGGAACATGGTCTCGTTTGCTCTCTTCGTCCGACGGCGGCCGGGTTGTGCGCGCCGGCTTCTATTCGCACGGCGATTTCGATGTCGATTCGGGTCTGGGGCCTGAGGATCGTGATGACGATCTTGGTGCGCGGTTTTCCTCGGGAGTGAAAACAGCTTAATTTTTTATTTTTAATTCTTCTTTTATTTTTTTTCTCTTTTGTCTTATACTATTTTTGAGATTAGGTTATTGAATTCCGGTTTACGGATCGGAGTCACCGAAATCCTTTGTTTTTCAAAGTTCGCGCGAAGAAAAAACAAGACACTCCGTATCCTTTGCGAAAATAAAATACAGTGTCAAGAGAGATCAAGACACAGTGATATAGATATCGCAGGGGATAAAATTAGGTTCGTCCAACGACGGCCGAGTTGTGAACACCAACTTCAATTCGAACGGCAATTTCAATGTCAATTCGAATCTGAAGCCTGAGAATCGTAATGACAATCTTGGTGCGCGGTTTTCCTCGATAGTGTCTTGTTTAAAAAAGAAAAGCGCTCGCAGAAATTGCGAGCGCTTTTCAAAGAAGCGACCTTTTCCAGCCTCCGAGCATTTTTCCTATCTCATGCAAAGATAACTCAAGGGTTTCATATTTCTTATATTCCAAGATCCCAATATCACATGCTGCACGCAGTAGAATTTTAAGAACATGAGTCTTAGCAATTGCCGTTTCAAGAGGCTGGATTTTCCTAAGTTTAGGAAGAATGCCTGCCTGAATAGTTGTGTCCATGATTTCTAATGTTATGTTCTCAATTTTCTGTCCCAATGCAAAGCGGTCTTTTTTAGGGAAAAGTTTTATATACTGATAAATAAGCTTGTATAGATCATACAGTTTTTGAATTAGCGGAATTTCTAGATCAGCCTGTGTGTGTGTGTGTGAATAGGATTAAATGAAGACTTTTTGTGACTCATATGATGATCTTATTAGTCTTGAGAGTCTTTTTCAAGCATGGAATAAATTTAAGCGCGGGAAAAGAGGAAAACGCGACGTTCAACTATTCGAAAGAAATCTTGAAGATAATTTATTTGAGCTTTATCATCTTTTGACAACAAAAACCTATAGGCACAGTGGTTACCAAGAATTTTATGTCAATGATCCTAAGAGACGTCATATTCATAAAGCTTGCGTACGTGATAGGATCGTTCATCATCTTCTATATAAATATCTCTACGAATTATTCGACAAAACTTTTATTTATGATTCCTATTCCTGCAGAAATAACAAAGGAACACATAGAGCTGTTAGGCGACTTGAGTATTTTGCTAGAAAAATTTCCCGTAATTACACTTGCGACTTTTGGTTTTTAAAACTTGATATTAAAAAATTCTTCGAATCAGTGGATCATGGTGTTCTTTTGAGTCTTATTCGAATAAAGGTGAAAGATGAAGATATTATTTGGCTAATTCAAAATGTTATTGATTCATTCTGGATTCCCAATCAAGTCGATAATAACAATAAATGCGGTATTCCGCTTGGAAATCTTACATCGCAAATTTTCGCTAATATTTACATGAATGAACTCGATCAATTTATAAAGCATAGATTAAAAGTAAAATATTACCTTCGCTATGCAGATGACTTTATATTTCTATCAGAAAACAAAAGATTCTTGTTTCCATGTATTGATACATCACAACAATTCCTTAAACAAAGTTTAAAATTGGGACTTCATCCAAAGAAGATTATTTTAAAAAAATTTTCTTGGGGAATTGATTTTTGCGGCTACATTGTGCTCCCTCACTATACTTTGCCAAGAACGAAAACAAAAAGGAGAATGTTTATGAAGTTTGATGTCAGAACAAAGAATTATTTCAAAGGAAAGATTGATAGATTTTCTCTTGAACAAACGAGAGCGTCTTATTTTGGATATTTATCTCATGCGAATGCTTATAAAGTTTTCAGAAAGATACAAAATGAATTGCCGTTTTGAGATTTTAAGATGTGTTAAGATTAAAATAATACTCTAGCTATGGTTGTTTTGCTATTTTTTGCGTTTCTTTCAGGTCTTGTGACAATTGCTGCTCCTTGTATATGGCCACTCCTCCCCATTATCCTTTCATCCTCAATTCTTGGTAATGATCACAGACGCCCACTTGGGATAACAATTGGAATCTTGATAAGTTTTGGCATTCTAACACTCACAATTTCTTATCTTGTAAGTATTTTTAAATTTGACCCCAATATATTACGTTATATTGCTGTGGGGGTTTTACTATTCCTTGGCTTGACGATGGTAATCCCACCACTAACGCGTATGGTTGAGGGTTGGGTTTCGGGGTTTTCGGGAAAGTTAGGGATGTTAGGGAAAACTACATCGAAGGATTTTCTTCATGGTTTTATAACCGGTTTGTCACTCGGGGTTGTATGGACGCCGTGCGCCGGACCAATTTTAGCAGCCATTGCAACGCTTGCTGCAACACGCACGGTAAATTTGGAAATAGTTTTAGTCACAATAGTTTATCTTATTGGCGTAGGAATTCCATTATTCATCTTTGCATGGGGAGGGCAGAAGATAGTAAGCAAAACTCGAGTATTTAACAAGTACACAGGTACTGTACAGAAAATCTTTGGAGTTATTATAATTTTGACCGCACTTTTAATTGCGACCAATTATGATAAGGTTCTTCAAGTAAAGCTCCTCGATGTATTTCCTGCTTATACTGACTTTATAGTCAAACTTGAAAGCAACGATGTGGTTTCGAAAAGATTAAATATCATTGGAGGTAAAGATCATAAGGAAGATATGATAGGAAAACCCTTCAATCCAATGCCAACTAAGAATGCTCAAGATAATCTTTTCAATGCCAATTTTCCTGCCCCAGAGCTTACTGGAATAGTAAATTGGATAAACTCAGAACCCCTAACACTCAAAGGTCTTCGCGGCAAAGTTGTATTAATAGACTTTTGGACTTATACATGCATAAATTGCATTCGGACACTCCCTCACGTTACTTCCTGGTACGAAAAATATAAAGATCAAGGCTTCGTGGTGCTTGGAGTTCATACCCCCGAATTTGAATTCGAAAAGAAAACAGAAAATGTTGAAGCCGCAATCAAACAATATGGAATAAATTATCCGGTTCCTCAAGACAATGATTATGCAACCTGGAATGCTTTTAGTAATCGCTATTGGCCGGCAAAGTACTTGATTGACAAGGATGGCATTGTTCGCTATGTTCATTTTGGTGAAGGGAAATATGAAGAGACGGAGAAGGCGATTCGAATATTACTTGAAGAGGCCGGTTCAAAGGTGAAAGAAGATATGTCAGATCTTCCTGACGAAACCCCAAGAGTTCGAAACTCTCCGGAAACGTACCTAGGTTCATCAAGAATGCAATATTATTTTCCAAACGGCAGAATTGGAAATGGAAGCTACAAAGATCTGACAATTAGTTCGAACATTCCGGTAAATTCCTTCACTCTGGGAGGGGACTGGGTTGTGATGGATGAATATTCAACCAGCGGCTCAAATGCCGCTCTAGAGTATAGGTTCTTAGCAAACAAAGTATTTCTTGTGATGCGCCCCAAAAATGGTTCGGAAGGAAAAGTTCGAGTCTCGCTCGATGGAAAACCTGTAGATAGTTCTAGCTCCGGAAAGGATGTAGTAAACGGTTTTGTACCAATAACTTCTGACAGGCTTTACGAACTTATAGACTTGAAGGGAAACCGCGGAGAACATTTATTAAGAATCGAATTTTCTCCCGGAATCGAAATCTTCGCCTTCACCTTCGGCTAGTGATAAAATCCAACCAAGGATTACCAAAAGAAGAATATTTCCAAGTTCGCAACAGATAAAATACCAGGTGTGGACAGGTACCGTATTATAAAAACTTAGGAGGTTTACGAGGAATAGCTTTGCCTATTTTTAGAACGAAAGGATCGGTATCTACAGCTTCCCAGCCAACGGAAATTGGTTTGTCTTCGCTTGTGACTTGAATTGTTCTTAAAAATCCAAGACCTGAATAACTAGTGCTTCTAAACAATAGAGTATTTTCATATGTCATAAATCCATTATTATCAGTAGGAAAAGGATCGGTATCGGTGGAGAGGTGAGAAGCTCCATCAAAGTTGAGTCGATCAAATCCGTATTTTCCCATTACGTCAAAAGCAATACCCTGTACCTTGTCAGACTCAATTTTTGCGATAGATTGCTTTCCATCCTCCGATCCGTATAAAAAGGCGAATTGCTCACCGCCTATGATATGGAAGAGTCGTATTCTTTTTGTCCAATACTTTAGCAAACGGACATCTGGCCGTATAAGTTTGATAATTACATTTATATTACTTTCAATTATATCTTGTGCTTGTGTTTCAGATACTGCCTCAAGGGCGAGTGCTTCACTAGGTCTATAAAGAGTTTCCAAGTTTATCATCTGGATGGATTATAAGATTTGCTCATTACACTGTCAACTAGACGCTAGACCCTTTGTTTTCCCTCTTGACTGCGGCCGGAAAATTTTGTATGATCTAACCCACCCTGAGCGAAGTCGAAGGGTTTTTATTTTGGATTATGGCTGGAAAATTTGAAAGAACAAAACCACA
>CAYIRD010000022.1:0-12364 GCA_964365755.1 uncultured Gammaproteobacteria bacterium
TGATAAGTGATCGAATGGCAAAAAAGAAAATGGCTGGGAAGATCCACCAGCCAAATAGGCCAAGCTGTAAAAGAGCGAGAACAAAAATATTGTGAGGCGGCTGAAAAAGAATCGGAGAAATATTTTTAACTAAATCCACTTGATGGACAAAAAAATTATTAAGGCCTACCCCAAAATATGGACTCGATAAAAATACTTCATAAGATTGGAAAAGTAATTCTTCTCTAAAATCTACCCCGCGAAGTAAAAATTCTGCCCTGAATATATTTGAAAATACAAAAATGCTTAATATCCCTAAAATTACTGTTAGAGTTATTGCGAACCTCTTTGACTTTAAATTCGCATAAATTTCATATAAGAGAAAAGCAATCGTCAATAGAATCGCTACTCTTGCGAAGGTTAAAAACAAACCCACAGTGGACAACAGAATAGTCAATATTAGGAACATTTTTACAACAGACCTCTTTTCGTATGATATTCTTGGGACTATAAAAATAATTGCTGTCAGCAAGAAGAATGCTAAGACATTGGGATGAGGAAAAGCGGCATATGGTCTTAAAACTAGATGATCCAAATTAACTGTTGAGATCCCGATTGTTGAAATATTAAATGTTCTTTCCCCAAAGAAATACCACAACCCGCCAACAGATGATTGGTTTAAAAACTGCCAAATCGAAAGCGTAGAAGAAATAACTGCAGATAAGGATAAGACAGTAATGAAACCCCTAATATCTCGTTTCTGAAATTCGAACAAAGCATAAATGCCTAAAAACGTAAATTCTAAAAGTTTTAGAGCCCCAAATAGATGTGCTCCAGAAGACTTTGAATAAAATAAATTCCAAATCAAGCTTAAAACCAATAAAGATAATAGGAGTTTTGGAGCTTTTGCACTTCGAATACGTTTTAGATATTGCCCAAATTTAGGAAAAGAAAACAAAAGTAGAGCAACTATTAAAATATCAAGAAAATAAAGTGTGGGCGAGAGATAGTCTACTCTTATCCCTGAGACTTTTGAGAATTCCGGCCAAAAATGGAACCCTACCTGAGAAGAAATGAAGAAAACAACGGAGAGAAAAATAATTTTTGTCAAGTCTTTCAATCAACTTTTCTTGCGAATAACTAGAACCCTGTCGCGTTCTTCCCCTTCAGATTCGGTCATTATACCCGGTTCCTCTCCAAGATGCATATGAATTATTCTTCTTTCCCAAGGCTTTAGCCCTCGTACTTGTTTTTCTGCGCCTGTTGCTATAACCTCTTCCCTTAATCTATTTGCAAGGTCTGTAAGATAATCTTCTCGTGCTTCACGATACCCGCCAACCTCTAAAATTATTCTCTGAAACTCTCCAACTTTTTTTGCAACGATAAGCGACAAAACCAGTTCTAAAGACGAGAGAGTATTGCCGTGTTTCCCAATTAAAAGAGCGTTTTCAGAAGCATTAACATGTACATTAAATCCTTCCTCCGCCGCTTCAACCTCAATCTCTGCATCGATCCCAGCTTTTTGAAGAAGTGCATCTGTTTCTTCTTTTATTAATTCTTCTCGACTTAACTCCGATTTAACAGGGGCTGCTTTGGATTTAGTTTTTCCTGCCATATAAATTCAGCTTTTTAAACCAGGGAGCTGCGCCTCCCGGTCCAACCAGCAAATATTGCTGAAGTATACCAAAAACTGTAAACGTGTTCCAATATAAAGATAGACCTATGGGGAGTGTAAAAGAGAAAAATCCTATCATGACAGGAAAGATAAAGAGAGATTGTTTTTGAAAAGCTGATTGAAAATCGTCATCTTTTGTTCCCGGGACCTGAGGGATATTAGAGATCATCATTTTTGATAAGACAAATTGTAAAGCGCCTGTCAGAATAGGAATCAAAACTAAAAAAGGCGCTTGAGCAAAAACATTTGAAGGATTTGCTCCAAGAGATAAGCCAAAAAAATTAGTGTTCCATATAGAATCTAGTTTTAGAAAATCAAAATATAAAACTTTGTTAATATCATTGAGTTTTGCTATTGTATTTACCCCCACTGCGATAGTCAAAACATGATACAGACTCCATATGATAGGGATTTGTATGATGAGGGGAATACAGCCAGCCGCTGGGTTTATCTTGTGTTCGCGGTAAAGCCGCATCATTTCTTCCTGCTGTCTTTTTTTATCATCCTTATATCTCTCTCTCACATTTTTCATTAGAGGGGATAGTTTCTGCATTTGGTAGGCACTTTTTATTTGTGCCGCAGTAAGAGGCCAGAGAATTAGTCTAATTGCAACTGTCAGAAGCACTATCGCAAAACCAAAGGCGTAAGGAATCCCAATGGAATTAAGCAAATGAAAGAAGCCAACCAGGAGATTGATTATTGGGTTTGTAAATAATGTATTAAAGATCTCAAACATATAATAAATTCATTTTAAATTTCTTCTAATAAATCCAGCACTGATTCTATCTCATCTGCCATATTTGCTGCATCAATCGCTCTCTTTTTAACAAAAAAAACTAAGTCTAATCCTCGGCTTTTATCAAATTTCTCCTCAAGATGCCTTAGCAATTGTCTCTTGATTTTATTTCGGACACTTGCATGCTTATGAACTCTTTTTGAGACAACTACTGCAGCTCTCAATCCACCCTCTTGATTCTTCCCGTACCTTAATGTAAATGATGGGAAAGATTTTGTTCTTTTGGGTAGCAATTCGTTTTTAAAAGAAAACCTATGTTTCTTTGGAAACATTAAATTCTTTTTCGACCTTTCAGTCTCCTACGCTTTAGAACCTGCTTTCCAGTTCGATTTTTTATTCGATGACGAAATCCATGCTTTCTCGCATGCTTAAGTTTATTATTTTTTGTCAGCTTCTCCGGCATATTAATTTATTTATAACTTATTATTTATTATATATTATTTGGGTCGAGCAATAATCAATTATCTACAATAAATGATCAATAACTTGCAATGATACCAAAACCCACGTTTATTCACAAGAAGGCTACTAAGTGTTCGAAGGATTTTGTTCAGGAGCCCAATGATATTCTACATTTCTACCCATTACCATACCTACGAATCCTTCATATTTATAAATTTCTAATCCGTTAATTGCTGCCCTCTCAAAGGATTGTTCGCTCGACAACTCACCAGATATATAGGTTTGATATTTAATTTTATCGGGAGTTACTACCACTATATCATCTCGAATGCGACCTAAATTGTATCTAGTTTCCCTATGTCCAACCGAAGTTCCTTTGTTTTAATTTTTCCTCTCCACCAAGACCTTTCCTTTCTTTCTATAACCATGGTTGGATTATACCATACGCTTTGAAACGCTCTGAACTAAACCTTGGAAAATTTTTAATGGGAGGCGCGGGGGCGGTGGGAACTTTTGCTTCTTTCCGAAAGCTTAACGGCAATATAAAGGAGAAGCACTACTATTAAGAATAGCGCTGTTGCTATTTGTACATTTGCACTAATATCATAAAAATTAAAACTATTCATATTTTTCTTTCTGTTTTTCTAAAATTACCGCTATCAATAAAAATAGAATACCAAACCCCGCATCTAAAATCAATACATTGAAATCTTTTGGAGATTCAGGTGGAAAAATTCTCGATCCTATAAAAGCGCCTCCGAACCATATAGCTGAAACATTTATTGATAGGCCAGATAGTGCCGTGAACCAAGCACGAAAGTATTTCTTATGAAACATATTCTTGAATTGATTGTCTTAAATAGTATATCCTAAATATATGGTGAGGGTTGCGATTAACGGTTACGGTCGCATAGGACGAGTAGCGCACAGGGTAATTCTTCTTTCTCACGAGGATGAAGTCGAGGTGGTTGCTATAAATGCTGGCTCGAGTACTGACATTACAGGCTGGATGTATCTTCTAAAATACGATACTGTTTACGGACCTTTACAGAATGCCGAATTGGGAGTTAAAAAAGCTGAGGAAGTAGCTTTGCCTTTACAGTCTGAAACGAAACCTATTGGCGCTATTGTAATTAACGGAAAGGATATTCCTATCTTCTCTGAGAAAGAGCCTGAAAAACTCCCGTGGAAAGATTTAAATGTTGATGTAGTAATTGAATCAACCGGGCATTTTACAACGCAAGAAGCCCTACAAAAACACGTTACGGCAGGCGCAAAAGCTGCAATTTTATCGGCTCCTTATAAAGATGAGGCCTCGGGTTCAACTTATGTTTTAGGAGTAAATCTACCTCAAGATGGAAGTGTCAAAACAGAAAATATTTTTAGCAATGCTTCCTGTACTACAAATTGCATTACCCCTGTTGCACACGTTATTGAAACAACCTTTGGAATTGAAAAAGCTATGATGACAACAATTCATGGATACACATCAGATCAAAGGATTCAAGATGGAGGGCATAAGGATTATAGACGAGCAAGGGCCGCTGCAGAAAATATTATTCCAACATCAACCGGTGCAACAGAAGCCGCTGCAAAAGCAATTCCAAGTTTGGAAGGAAAATTTAACGGTCTTGCTATCCGTGTTCCTGTCCCAACCGGTTCTTTGTCAGACTTCACATTTTTAGTTAAACGAGATACAACAGTAGAAGAGGTGAATCAAGCACTGGAACAAGCATCAAAACAGCCGCAATTCGAAGGAATATTAGAAGTAACACGTGACCCAATTGTCTCCTCAGATATAATCGGCAATTATCATTCAGCAATTGCAGATTTATCTTTAACTCAAGTGGTCGGAGGCAATATGGTAAAAGTTATTGCTTGGTATGATAACGAGTTCGGCTACTCCAATAGATTAGTGGAAGAAGCAATCATTCTTGGCAACCAAGTCGCAACCCAAACGGCACCTGCCTCGCCGGCGGGCGGCCCAACCGCCCAAAATCCATAAAAAATTTGTTATACTACGTTATGGACACTCCCACAGAAATTCCAGGAATTAGAATCATCACTGTTTCCGGCCGCATTGCCTCAGGTTCAACAACGTTAGCAAAACATTTAATAGAAAAATTAAACTGGCGTCATATTGAGGGCGGAGAGATATTTTGGGAAGCAGTTAGAAAGAAGATGGGACTTGCTGAAAAAGACACAAACCTGCGGCCAGATGAGGAGGATAAATTATTTGACGCAAGGCTTAAGCAAATTCTAAAAGAAGAAAAGCATATAGTTCTTGAAACAAAACTTGCGGCTTTTAATGCCCAGGGGATGGATGGAGTCTTTAAGGTTCTTGTAATTTGCGAACATAATGGCGAAGATCAGCCTCAGATTAGAATTGATCGATTGATTAACCGTGAGGGGATAAACGTTGAAGAGGCTAAAGAAGAAGTATTACACCGCGAACATAGTGATCTTGAAAAATGGAGAAAACTTTATGCTAATAGCGACCCAAACTGGGTCTACTGGGATAAAAAATATTATGACTTGGTTATAAATACGTATGACAAAAACGCTAACGAAACCTTCCACACCGCCCTCACCGCCCTCGGCCTAAAATGATATAATCCGTCAAATGGCTAGCGGTAGCGGTGAACGAATTACTTTTTCCATCCCAAAAGACGCGGTGCTCAAAACAGGAGTTCTCGCAGCAGGTACAATTTTGACATTGGCAGGATGGCAGTTTGGGCCAAGGACAATAGAAGAAGTAAAAGGCTCAGAAACATCTGAATCTCCGTCTATAACTAGGATTGATAGACTTGCACATTCTTATCTTCTGGATTACCCAGAGATGCCAAACGATTCCCTCAATGGAAACCTTATAAATGCGCACAACACAGAAAGAAATTCCCTAATCTCATTATATGAATCGCACCTTGGTGTAAACCCCACTAAAGAAACCAGGAATACAATAAGGCGAGAAAGAGTAGAAATTGTTTTAGACGGGGCCCGTGTTTTACAAGAACTGAGATGGAACAGGCAAGTATCTTTAGATGCCAATAGGAAATTAATTAGGATTGGCGAAACGATATTTAATCTTTCCGAAACTTACCAACTTTTTTTGGCTGACGCAATTGTAAATAAAGCGATTCAGTATAACTCGTCAGATGATATTACCCTTAAACTAAGAACTTTCAAGGATTTACAGGACTTACTATGGTT
The DNA here is from genome assembly GCA_964365755.1 of uncultured Gammaproteobacteria bacterium. Taxonomy (GTDB): domain Bacteria; phylum Patescibacteriota; class Microgenomatia; order Levybacterales; family GWA1-39-11; genus GWA1-39-11. The sequence continues at coordinate 6,063 of CAYIRD010000022.1, forward strand.
GTCAGAACAAGACTTTCCTATATCTTTTGACGATTTCTCTTTTGTTTTACCCCCGCCTGGACATTTAGTAAATACCGCAAGAATCTACCGGAAAATGGAGGAACTTGGATATCAAACAACTAAAACTAAGTTCGCAAGATACAAAGAAGGGGATATTGGACCGGCCTGGTATCGGCGGGATAGAGACATAGTTGAGCTAGGGGTACTAAAACTCAATATTGGAGATGAGTCGCTTGTAATTACAGACAGGAGTTCGCCTCTTTCTATAATGCATGAGGAAGCTCATCATCAAGCAGATGTAAATAAAAGATTTAGCCAAGGAGCATTTAACAATGCTGTTCGAGAGGCTGAAAAAATCACGAAACTCACAGATGAGCAAAAGAAAGATGCTCACCTTTCAGAATACGTCACAAAAAACGATAGAGAAGACTATGCGGTAACAATAATGTTTTACTTTTTTAGAGGACAGGAATTTAGAAGACAACTTACGAAGCTTCGAATTGACAACAATCCCGCCTACTCAGTTTTACAGACTAGATATGATTTTGCAAAAAGATTTTCTGGAGGAGAAGAATATGTAAATATCGGCGAAATCTTTTATCCTAAAGTGGGAGACGTTTACAAACTAAGCGACCCCGATACCCAAGAGAGGAGATATGTACGTCTGTGGAAAAACTATAACTCAATTAATACGGGAGAATCTACCGGAATTGTTAACGACGGCGACGAGATGATGGTAATTGAGGGACCCGTTGAAGTCATAACTAGAAATGGTGAGAAAGTGAAGGCGGTAAAAGTGCAAAGGGGCTCTTTCGACGGCAATAAATATCAATTCACTGAATCGCCTTTTGACTCGGCAGGATGGTTAATAGCAGACTACTGGTTAGGAGAAAAACTTACACCGATTGGTTATCCCGAGATTGTAAGATAGCCATAAACGCTAACGAAACATTCAAAACCGCCCTGACCGCCCTCGGAGTTACATAGTTTGATAGATTGTAATTTCTGGCTCTTTACTTTAAGATTAACTCTCCTATGATCGCGCTTGAAGTTGAATCAAATATAATTCAGTTTAGAATTTTAGAAGCTGAAGTAGCTTTGGTAAGTCCTACAAACTCAAGAAGAAGTTTCAGGTATAAACCAGGTTTTCATTCTCCGACAACCGCAGTGATGAAAAATGAAGAGGTTATATTTCCAAAAACCTACCCTCAAGAACCTAGATTCCAGCACTAGAACCCTGAGACATTCTCAAGATGCTCAATGTTTTCAATTTCGCCCTGACCGCCCTAGGTTTAAAGTCCTAGGGAAACCTGCTATAATCCTCGCCATGAAAGATAATCCAAGAACATCGCTCAGAGAAGTACTATTTAGAAGAGGGGGAATTGTATTGACGGGAGCAGCAATATTTGGGGCCGGCGTAGGCGCCGGTCAAGTTATCAGAGGCGATAATTTTTTTGGGGACGATGCAAATTATACAACAAGAATAAGCCTTGAGGAACAACAAAGATTAAGATTACCCCAGGAATCTGTCGAGTTTCTCCATTCCAATATTTTTGGCGCTCATAGTATTTCAAGAGAAGCTTTTATAAATTTCTTCGATTCTCAAATAGATTTGGGTGCATCACCTGACACGCTTGCGTTTATCAGACAAAAAAGAGAAGAGTTGATAATTCAAGGCGCAAGGGTAGCAAACTTATTTGGTGGTGATATAAAATTAGATGTTGAGGGATCTAAAAAAGCTCTGACTATTGACGGAAATGTATTTGACTTTTCCATTCCATACCATATATTTCTTGCCGATGCGATAATTGAGGAGTTTCTAATATCCGAACATCCTTATTTAGCTAAAAGCGAAAGACTTGCTTCACGGAAAAATCTCGGAGATTTAATGTGGCTTGCGAGACAGAATCTACCTATACAAGTCAGCGAATTTACCTTTTCTCTACCGGTAGAAGATCATTTTATAAATGCAGCAAGATTCTATAGAAAACTCAACGAACTTGGTTATCTTACTTCGGAATCTGTCCGTTTCAAGAGATATGAAGCAAAAGATGCTGGAGCCGGATGGCACACACCAGACGTTGAGATAGTTGTAACAAATAATTCTGATGGATACACAATAATCCATGAAGAAGCCCATAGGTTAGCATATGAATCCAGAAGTAAAATCCCATCAATAAGTGATGAAACTTTTAATAGGGAGGTTATGTCTGCAATGGGAAAAAGTAATCACCTTGGTTGGGATGGCCCTGATGCGTATATAAACCCGGGCGTGATATTTGATGAGGAAAAAAACATTAAACTACCGGAAGATATATTAGTAGAAGATTATGCCGAAACAATCTCTTTCTATTTCTCAAGGGGTGAATTATTTCGCAGAAAACTTACAGAACTTAGAATTAACAATAGCCCTTATTACCCTGTTTTGAAGGCAAAATATGAGTTCGGCAAGAAGGTATTCAAGGGGGAAGAATATGTTGGCGGAGAAGTTTTTAATCCGACCGAAGGTGATGTATTTCGAATTAGCGACCCCGACACTCAAAAGGGAAGATATGTGGGATTATGGGGAGAGCCAAGTCTTATCAACCAAGATGGAAATCAGATAGGAATTGTTATGGACACAGACAAAGTAAGAATAGTTGAGGGACCGGTAGAAATTATCAGCAAATATGGAGAAAAAGTACTGGCGGTAAAAGTGAGCAAAGGATATTTTGATCCTGATAAGTATACTTTTGCAGACTACGACTTTGGTTCGGAGGGATGGCTAATTGCTAACTATTGGTTTGGGGAAAAACTTACGCCTGTTGGTTCTCCGACTATTGTCAGATAATAATTAGAACCCTGAAATATTCTCAACATGTTCGATGTCTTCAAGTTTATTGTCTAACGAAAGCGTAACTCCAATTGCATCAATTCGCATATAGTCAGGAAGATTCGGATGGAGCTGTTTGTAAAATTGTGCAAGGTGTACAAGATGCCTCAGCTTCCAGGGCTCTATACCGTCGAATGGCGAACCAAACGAATTAGATCTTCGGGTTTTAACCTCTATAAAAACTAAAGTCGCTTGTGGTGAGCTTGTCGAACCAAATGTGGCGATTATATCTATCTCCTGATATTTCTTGCGAAAGTTGCGCTCAATAATTTTGTAGCCTTTTTTCTTAAGATATGCGCTTGCAATATCTTCTCCAAGGCTGGCAATTGGATTCGCAACCTTCATTTTTCGAGCGCCACAAGGCCGGGGAGTTTGTGACCGGATAAAAATTCAAGCATTGCGCCGCCTCCGGTTGAAACAAAATCAAATTTCGCAAGTAAATTTAATCGGCGAAGATAAGAAAGCGTATCTCCTCCTCCCACCACTTTATAAGCCTTCGTCGAAATAATAAAATGCGCCAGTTCTCTCGTCCCTTTCTCCGTATCTTCTGTCTTCTGTTTTCTGCCATCTGTTTTCTGTTCTCTGTCTTCTGTTTTCCTAATCATTCCGACCGGTCCATTCCATACAATTGTCGCGGCCGAACCCAGTACTTGCTTAAAATTCTCAACAGATTTTGGAGTGATATCCAAACCGCTCTCAACTAGGTCGGCAACCAGAAGCATTGATTTATTTCCTTGGATTTTTTCATGCTGTACGCGAATTAAAACACGGGTTTGCTCTGCAATTTCTCCGCCAACAAGAACATACTCGGCAATAGCGTGCATCTTTGAAACTAAGGGCAGTTTTGTCTCAATTTTTGCCCCTCCAATCAAGATCACCAATGGCCTTTTTGCCGCATTTAAAACTTTTGAAAGTTCTTCCACTTCTTTTTCAAGATGTAATCCTGCATAAGAAGGTAGATATTTTGTGATACCGACAATACTTGCGTGTGCCCGGTGTGACACAGCGAATGCATCATTAACATAAACATCTCCGAGCAAACTCAGTTCGCGTGCAAACTTCGAGTCATTCTCCTCCTCTTCTTTAAAGAATCTTATGTTTTCTAAAAGATTTACCCTTTCTGTAACTGCCCATCCATCGAATTCGCCAACTTTAATATTTTTGATATTTGCTATTTTATTTTTAATATGTTGATGGAGCCACTCTGCCACCGGCTCTAGAGAAAATTTCTTATCTATACTCGATACTGGATACTGTATACTGGATACTGATTCTGGTCTGCCCAGGTGCCCAACTATATTTACATCCGCACCTTTTTTAAGCAGAAATTCAATTGTAGGGATAGCGCTAACGAGTCTTGTGTCATCCAGAATTTTGCCATTTTTAATATCAACGTCTGTGTCTACCCGCAGAAGAACAGTCTTTCCCGAGAGAGAGGAGATCGAATCAATCGTCCGAAGATTACTCATAAGTTTAGTATTAAGTATTTTGTATTAAGTATCAAGTATAATTGCTTAGTTAATTTGGGGAGAAGGGGTCGCCGGTGGGACGGTGCGGCAATTTACTGAATTTTCTGTTCCCCTTACGAAATACCTGTCTTGTCCAACACAATACTTTCTAACAACGTTTGCCGGCACCATTGTTACAGATGGCGTTCCTGTTTTCTCAACCATCATTGTCATTATCTTGTTCCACATGGGAGCCGCGCCTGTCACTCCGGATGTAAGCGCAGGGGATAGGGGAGAGTTATTATTATTCCCCACCCAAGTTGCTACAACAACATTTGGCGTAAATCCTATTGTCCAATTGTCCCGCTTGCTGTCTGTGGTACCCGTTTTTACGGAAACGCGAGCGCCTGGAATGTTAAGGATTGAATTTGTACCAAAAGCACTACTTCTTGCGTTATTGTCGGAAAGTATGTCTGAGATTATAAATGCTACTCCCTCATCAAGAACCGGAACCAAAACCGGATCTTTCTCATAAATTGTCTCCCCAAACGAATCCTTGACAGACAGAACCGGATTAAGATCGACCCTGTTGCCTCTATTTGCAATAGCACCATAAATTGTTACCATATCCGTCATTCTCACTTCTAGACCTCCAAGTGTTATTGAAACTCCGTAATTTTTGGTTCCATTCCAGGACTTTATCCCCATTTTCTCTCCAAATTCTTTGATGCTTTTGGGGCTGACCTTCTGAGCAATTCTAACAGCGGGAATATTGAAGGAATTTGCAAAAGCCGCGCGCAGCGGCACTCTTCCGTGATATGCCCCGTCATAATTTACCGGTGAATACGAGGGACCTCCCTCTTGACGAATAGTCAAAGGCGTATCATCAAGAATTGTTGCCTCGGTGTATCCATTAGATAAAGCCAGCGAATATGTAACAAGCTTTATTGAAGAGCCTGGCTGGCGGAGAGCTGTAGTTAGATTTACATTTCCATTCTGCTCATCAAAATAATTCTTGCTTCCTACCATGGCAATAATGTCCCCGGTTTTAGGATCCGTTATTAATGCGGCACCATTTCCAACATTAAGATGCGCGTTTGCCTCAACTTCTTCGGCTACCAACTGCTCTATTTCTTCCTGAAGTTTGCTGTCAATACTCGTAACAACGCTTAAGCCTCCTCTTTCTACTTCGCTTATCCCGTATTGTTCAATGAGAAGGTTCCTTACATACATGACAAAATGCGGAGCTTTTATGGAACTCTGGAATTTTCTGAATGTAAGTTCTTCCCGATATGCTTTATCAGCCGCTGCAGAAGTTATAAATTTTTCGCGAACCATTGCGTCGAGAACCTCTTTTTGCCTTCTTTTCCAAAGATCACCATTCCCAAAAATAGGAGAATATATAGACGGTGCCCGAGGCAAACCGGCAAGGAAAGCCGATTCGCTAAGGCTCAGGTCGGAAGTTTTTTTACCAAAGTAAATATCGGCTGCTGATTGAATTCCCCAAGCCGTTCCGCCATACGGAACAAAGTTTAGGTAAAGCTCCAAGATTTTGTCTTTGCTATAAATTCTCTCTGCCCAAAATGCAAGTGAAACTTCTTTAATTTTTCTTACTATAGTTGGCTCGGGCGTCAAGAAGGCAGATTTAATGAGCTGCTGGGTAATTGTTGATCCGCCCTGAAGCTTTAATCCTTGAAGATTTGAAACAAGCGCGCGGACAATACCTCTAAGATCAAACCCGGGATGATTGTAGAAGTCCCTGTCTTCTATTGCGATTGTTGCATCGCGAAGATATTTTGGAACATCTGAGAAAGAGACTATCGTTCTATTTTGCTGGGCAAATATTTCGTAGAGAAGAACGCCGTTTCTGTCGTAAATCTTTGTAGTTTTAGGAATATAATTTAAAGAAAGATTTGCAGGATTTGGTAAATCCGCAAGGAATATAAAAGAGACAAGAGGTGCAAAAATAAAAATAAAGGAGA
>CAYIRD010000023.1:0-11978 GCA_964365755.1 uncultured Gammaproteobacteria bacterium
GGGCGGGAGATTCTTAAAAATGGGATTGACCAGAAAGATCGCGGGACAGATGTGGTAACGCGTAGCGTTTTTGGTATTCGCCACGAATATGATCTTGAAAATAGCTTCCCACTCTTGACTACTAAAAGAGTTTACTGGAACGGGGTAGTGCATGAATTATATTGGTTTTTCACAGGTAAAACAAACATTAAATATTTGGTGGATCATAACGTCCACATCTGGGACGACTACCCTTACAAAATATATCTTGAGAAACAAAATTCCCTCGCCCCACGTGGGAGAGGGGCAGGGGTGAGGGGGAAACCATTAACAAAAGATGAATTCATAGGAAAAATTCGGACAGATTCAAGCTTCACCAAAAAATGGGGAGACCTGCCCCACATATACGGTGAGATGTGGAGAAATTGGCCAACAAGGAGAAAAGGAAAAACTGTTGACCAACTGCAGTGGGTTTTGGATGAAGTCAAAGCGGATCCCAATGCTCATAATTTAATCGTTAATTCCTGGAATCCTGAATACTTATATGGAATGGCAACACGCGAGGATGCCTCACGATTTCCAATCTGCCACAACATGTACCAAATAAGTAATAGACATGGAAAACTTGACCTTCTTCTATATCAACGAAGCTGCGATTATTTCCTTGGAGTGCCTTTCAACATCGCAAGCTATTCTTTATTATGTGTGGTATTGGCAAAAATTCTGAAACTTAAGCCGGGGAGATTTATCCATGTGTATGGAGATATTCATATTTACGAAAATCATATTGATCAAGTCAAAGAGCAGTTAAAAAGAAAACCCAAGCCTTTTCCAAAAGTCAGAATCGAAGGAAATTTGAACAAGCTTGAAGATTTTACACCGGACAAAGTAACGCTTGTCGGATATGATCCGCATCCTCCGATTAAAGCCGAACTAACAGTCGCCGGCGGCTACTTCCAAAAAAAAAGCAGCAAGCGGTAATAAACTTCATTGTACCTACTTCAGTACTTAAATTCTACTAATTTCCGTGTTTTGATGTATTGATACATCAAAACAAATGTGCTAATTTATTAACTATGTCTAAACCCAGGACAGAAGTTCAAGAAGAAACTTATTTTAGGGATATCCATTTCCTTTATGAGATATTTAACTCTCTAAAAAGCACACAAGAGATAAAACTTTTCCTGAGGGATATTCTAACTCGCTCAGAACTTCGGATGATAAAAAGACGCTGGCACGTAGCCAGTTTACTAATGGACCCATTTGGCTATGATATTCGATGGGTATCGCGGAAATCCAAAACTAGCACGCAGACAATTTCAAGAATCAAGTCAATCTTAGAGGATGGAGAAGGGGGTCTAAAACTAGCTATTCAAAGAGTTATGAAATATCAAGAGAAAGAGAAACAAAAGTACATTGAGTCAAAAAGAAGCGGGGGTTCTAAATTTGTCAAAAGCTGGTTCAGATAGCAGTGTTTCCATGTATCGATACATGGAAACAAATTGAAATATTGTTTGGTTGCTTATTTTATGAGCATCTCGAAGCCTAAGAGTGTTAATACGGTTGGATTTCGAAGCGTGGGATCTTCTACGATAGGCCTCTTTATCCAAGCAATTTTTTGATGTTTGGCATGTTTTAGGATATCATCAATTTTTTGTACTCGAGCGGCTCCTTCATGTTTTGCGTTGTGCAGCACGTGTATTTCGCCATCTTCCAAAGAAATTACTCCTACATGTATCCCAATAAAGTCTTTTTTATCCTGAGGAGAGAAACCAATTAAATCCCCTGTTTGAGCCTGTTCCAGATTTTCCACGGGCCTTGTATATTGAGTGTCTTCGTATATTTCTGACGATCGAATTCCTGGTGGGAGTACAAAGCCTCGTGCAACAACTACTGCTTGTGCTAGAAGCTCGCAATTAGTTCCAGCTCCAGGATTTGCAAGAACTTCTTCAACGGGGACTGTGGAAGGATTTCTATTTGTTTTGTATGGTATGGAGTAGATCTCTTTGGTGAATGTTGCGTACCTCTTTCTCTTAAGTTAATATATTAGCAAACAACCATGAAGATTTCAATGATTGCAATAATTGGTAAAAATCGGGAACTTGGTAAGGAAGGACACCTTTTATTCCATATAAAAGACGACATGAGAAGGTTCCGCGATCTAACTCGCGGGCATGTGATTATTATGGGAAGGAAAACATTTGAATCAAAAGAAATTGGAGGAAAGCCATTGCCGAACAAAACAAATATAGTTGTTACACGAGATAACACGTATAGAGCAGAGGGTGCCATAGTTGTTCATTCGCTTGAGGAGGCAATCGAAAAGGCTCGCGAAATCGATAAAGATGAAATATTTATCATTGGCGGAAGACAAATCTATGAGCTTGGACTTCCGCATGCAGACAAATTATATTTAACAAGAATTGATGCAGCGGATCCAAATGCGGATGCTTTCTTTCCGGATTATTCGGATTTTAATAAAGTTGTAAATAGAGAAAGTGGGGAAGAGAACGGGATCAAATTTGAATATGTAGATCTTGAGAGAGAGTAGTTTATTTCTTGCGGGAAGCAACAACATTTAGCCAGTCAGATTCAAGCGGTTTGAATGGTTTTCTAAATAGGTAGTCCCAGTGTCTTCCATCAAAAAATCCCCCATACGTCTCTATTTTACTGAATCCCTCATTTTTCAAAATATCCACTAATCTTTTTTCATTAGTGTAGGCCATAAGACTATTCCTTATCCCAGATGATTTCCACCTTTTCCCATCAGAAGCAAGTACAGCAAAAGATTTAAGAATAGTTTTGCCAACCGGATGATCATAGAATTCAATAAAAGAGTATTCCCTGACTGTTTCATCTGGACCCGGTACAAAATTAAAACTCAATACTCTCCTATCTCTTTTTAAAACCTTTTCAAAATTAGTGACTTGAAAGATCATAACGCCATTTTCCGATAAAGAGTTCGCTGCAGCTTTTATAAGGTGACGATAATTATCAGGATTATGAGAGAGAGTATTTCCCATAAAGAGAATTGCGTCGTAGGACACATCTAGGTCATAGAGAATATCTTCTGTTTCTTTATGCCAGAAATGCACGTTTGCATATGCCTTACTTGAAAGACCCACCTTTCGCCTGTTTGCCTCAGCTATCATGGACGCACTTCTGTCAACACCTACAACCGTAAAACCATCTTTAGCAAACTCAATTGAATGGTCACCAGTCCCGCACCCCACGTCTAAAATTGTTTTCACCTTATGCTCACGGAATATTTTTAGAAGATCTGGGAGTTCATGTTTTAATCTATCATCCCAATCAACAGTAGAATAGTAGGTCCTCGATAGAAAATCATTATAGTCTACGTTTTCGGTAAAGAGTATCTTTTCACCTATTAAACTTTTGAATACATCTCCCTTTGAGATTATTCCAATTAGTCTTCCGCGGTCATCTACTACTGGAAGTCTCCCAACATTTCTAACGCTCATTAAGGATTGTGCGCGAAGAATAGGGGTATCAGACTTAACAACCGTAGGTCTTTTGCTCATTATCTTTGAAATCGGCAGAGATAGAATTGTGGCTGCTTTCTCTTCCATAGATTCGAAGTTTGCCTCGTGCACAGTGTCCTGTACAAGTTCGTGGATTGTTGGGAAGAATTTTTTCAGTATATCTTGTTCTGTTACAACCCCAACTACCTTCCTTCCTTCACAGACAGGGACTCCATTTATGTCTCTTCCAAAAATTAGAAGGACGGCCCTCTCAACTTTGTCCTGTGGTCTGACAAAGTCAACATTTTTTGACATTACGTCCCTAACTTTCATACTATATAAGGTATAATTGCTTAAGTCGCACTAATTTATCACCAAAGTTAAAAAAAAGCAAGAAAGAAACCATACAGATTATAAGTAAGATTTCTTACACATTGCCTTAGAGTAGTAACGCTGCGGCATAAACGGAGAGAGGTTACTTATTTTGTTGTATGAAATCGCGAAGGGCGGTGATATATCTTTCTGTATTCTCTCTTGTTCCTATACTTGCTCGAACCGTGTGCGGGGGATCGGATCTTGGTCTTACCAATATCTTTCTATCTTTTAAGCCGTTAACAAATTCATCACGAGCTCTTTCATTCGGGAATACCAATAGGTGAAAACCGGCACTACTTGGATAATAATTTACGCCCATCTCATCATAAAACGCTTCTATCATCGGTTTTGAGACTGTCATTACTTCGGAAACATAGGCTTTGATATCGGCGATTACTTCAGGATGTCTCATTGCCTTCATTGCAGCAACAGATACCATATTTACATCATACGGTCCTCTAATTTTATTAAGCTGTTCTATGTTTCCCTCATTGGATACAACAATTCCGGCCCGCAGAGATGGGATCCCCAGAGTTTTTGCAAATGTTCTTATTATAAATATATTGGGGTATTTACCTATTAGATCCAAGACTGTTAATTCGGGTGCAAACTCATGATATGCCTCATCAACCAAAACGCCGATGTCAAGACTTGCGGCCTTTTTAATTATGTATTCGGTTTGTTCCCTTGGAACAGGAGCGCCGGTGGGATTGTTCGGATTACAGATTACAACCAATTTTACTCCCCGTTTAATTTTTTTCACTACCTCATCAAACGGAAAATCAAGATTAGAACCTCCATAACGGGGGGAAATGATATTGGCTCCCTGAATGTGGGCAGATTGCTCAAACATTGCAAATGTTGGTTTTGGAATAATTACTTTGTCTTTATCTTTAACAAGCGCTCGGAAAACAATATCAATTCCCTGATCTCCACCTACTGTTGGGATTAATTCTTGCGGATCAACCCCTATGTATTTCCCAAGTGCCTCGTTTAAATCTCCATACTCAGGATACATCTGAAGATTTCCTTCCTCCACGTACTTTCCTATTTCTTCTAAAACCAAAGGATGGGGTGGACCAGTCCTTTCATTGAAGTCCGCAAGAAGGTCTTTCCCTCGCCTTCCTTCAAGGGGAGCCTCGTAGGGTTGCATTGTAAGAATTGGCTTTCTAAAAAGTTTTCCGAAGAGTTTTGAGCGGAAAAGTTTCTTCCCCATGGATCTTGAAATTAGGCCTCAATGTTAACATAAAAATCTTAGTTTTACAAAAATAAATTAAATGTAAGATAAACGATTGACTATAAGCTAAAAAAATTATATACTGCGGGAGGTAAAATAACTCTCATCAAATTTGAGAGTTATAAAATTTATGGTAAATTCGGAGACGACACCGCCATATGGCGGAAGAATTGAAAGCGCACCGAGGGAGCTTGAACCAAGACCTTTCGAGAATACAATTGTGGCTTTGGATGTAGATGGTGTTTTGGTGAGGCCCTTGGCATATAGACAAGCAGTCCGTTCGACAATTACTTTCTTTGCCGAGCATATTGGTGTGGACCCCGAAGAATTCATGGTTGATGATAGACTCCGCATACCGGGGCGCAACATGAGCTATTTTGAAGCAGAAGGAATACATGATCCCTGGGACGTCTCGGCAATTATTGTTTCCCTAATGAAGCTAAAAAAAGCAGGTATTACTGTTTCTAACAGTGAGGCGCTGAATATTTTTCGAAGAGATTCAGATCCGCAGAGTCATCCTCCGGATGTACTTTTAAAATGTTTCAGGTCAAGATATAATCGTGAGGTTCCTGAGGTTATTAGAGATATTGCAAGGACTTTATCAAGAACTCGAGATCCCTTTAGAAATGAGGTTACAAGCGTTTTTCAAGAGTTTGTTTTGGGTAGAAAAACTTTTGAAGAAACTTATGATAAACCAAGTCGTACAGGAGCAGAAGAGTCATTGATAACAACAAAGGATCAGTCGTTAATTGATGACAATGGGAGAGCAGAGATTATAAAAATCTCCCAACTGGGTGGTATGGTAGTTATTTATACCGGAAGACCCGGTTTGCCACCATATGATGTGGAAAGAAAGCATGCCGACGGATACGCGCCTGAAGCAGAACTTGCTGTTGGGAAAAGCAGAGTAAGCCCTATTGGAATAGTTAGTATGGGATCAATGGAATGGTTAGGAAGAATAACAGGCACACCAGTCGAGAGTTTAACCAAACCAAACCCAACGCAAGCACTTGCTACTATTCTTGCAGGATTGAGAAGAAAAAAAGTGGACAAGAAGGTTTTGCTGGATGCATACGAATGGGAAAAAACTGGTGAGGTGCCGGAAGAAATCAGACCATTTATAGGAAGTGAAGAAAAATTAAAACTTGTTGTCGCAGAAGATTCAACTTCTGGAGTAAGGGCATTTATCAATGCAAGAAAGATTCTTGAGGAGGAAGGTATTAAAGTTGAGCTCACCGGGATTGGGGTGCATGATGCAAATTATGAAAAACACATGGCATTTTTGCGCCTGGCTCGGGGGGAAGGTCTTGACGCCATTGATATGAATTCAGGAATAAAGGAAGGTATAATTAGATACTCCTATAGCGTTCGGGGTAGAGCCGAGTTCAGAGACATCCAAGACAACTCTTGATTGTATTGCTTTCATGGAAATAGATTTAAACCGTTCAAGCGAAATTGGATCTGTTGGACCACATTTACGTATTTACGAGCTTGCGACAATGACCCCTCAAGTAAAGGAGATAATCATGCGCCGCGCCCGTGAGGATATATCAGGGGCAAAACACGAAATTCTCCCTATTATTAATGACGTCCGTACACGGGGAGATGAAGCAATTCTTGATTATCTTGAGAGATTTGACGGTATTAGATTGACACGGGAAGAACTCGTCGTGTCCCCAGAAGATATAAGAGAAGCTTATGAGAAAACAGACTCGGATGTTTTAGAAGCGATAAAGCAACAAATCGAGCTTTCAAGAAGATTTCATGAAGCTCAATTTCAGAGCATCAATACCCAATGGGAGGTTGAGACAACTCCGGGTGTTAGGCTAGGACAAAAGAAAACGCCAATTGAGTCAGCCGGTTTGTATGTGCCGGGAGGTACCGCGCCTTACCCGACAGTTATGCAAATTTTAGCAGTACCTGCAAAGATTGCAGGTGTAGAGCGGATTGTTGGAATTACACCGCCGAGAGGGAAAAACTATGAGGTTATAGTTGCTGCAAATGAAGCCGGGGTAGATGAGGTTTATAGAGTAGGAGGAGTAGCTGCAATTGCCGCTCTTGCCTACGGGACCGAAACAATAAAGGCAGTTGATAAAATTGTTGGTCCGGGAAATAAATTTGTGACAGCAGCAAAACTATCGGTTTTTGGAGACGTTGGTATTGATATGCCGGCCGGTCCTTCCGAGATTCTTATCCTTGCAGACGAGGAAGCAAACCCCGCTTTTTGCGCCGGAGATATCCTGGCCGCTTGTGAACACGATCCCAATGCTGCCGGAGTACTCGTCACCTGGGATAGAAGAATTGCACAAGAAACACAAGAAGAAGTCATCAAACAAGCTTCATCCCTCACAAGACAAGAGATTGTTAATCAGTCTCTCGTACGTTATAGCGCAATAATTCTAGTTTCAAACAAGGAAGAGGCAGTAAAATTTGCAAACGAGTACGCTCCTGAACATTTAGAGATTATGACAAAGGATGCAGAGGATTTGGCTAAAGGAATTAACAACGCCGGCTCTATTTTCTTAGGAAATTACGCTTCAAAAGCCCTGGGCGATTATGCAACGGGAGCAAATCACGTCCTGCCAACAGCTGGCGGAGCAAGAGCTTTTTCGCCCATTGGGGTTGAAACTTTTATGAAATCATCCGAGATACAACACGTTACAAGAGAAGGTCTTAAGTACCTTGCCTCTATTATGAAACCCATAGCCCGGGTAGAAGGTTTAGATGCTCATTGGAACTCGGTTGAAAGACGACTGCAATAAGAAATTTAAGCCCCAAATGAGAGAACAACTAATTGCAATGACTATTGGCGGGCAAGATAAAACGCTTGACCCTGCCTATAAAGCGGCTGTCTTTAAAGAATATATTGAGAAGGCGTTTCCAAATTTGGCAATAAGAGATGTGGAACCGATTTCAACAGCTGCTTCTCTCAATTCTATCTCTGCATACGCTGACATAGCTGTCCAAGGCAGCGGATATAAACCTGCATTCCTAAAAATACATGTAGAGTCAGATACTGACAACGTAAGTCCCTTGGGAGCAGAAAACGAATATTCCCAAGCAACTCTCCTGGCTCAACATGGATGGCCTGTACTGACACCGCTTATGTCAAGTGATTCTCACGAATATCCCCTTCTTATATATCCTCGAGTTGATGCGCCAACATTATTCGATTTGTTAAAAGAATCTTACGATAAAGATGAGAATCTAATAACTTCAAGGGAGCTTGCCGTTCTCTCAAGACTTAATAGACAGGTTGGGAGGGCAATGGTTGATAGTTCAAAGTTAGTGAATTCAAAGGAGACAGTCAGTTCTCCCTTGCAAACACTTTTACTTGAGAGATTTAAGGAAGGAGGCCGCATTGATGAGTGGTATGAGTCTAATACAAGGTTTCTACTTGGGGGAAATCTCATAACATTCCAAGAACTTCTTAAAACAAGGTGGGTCATAAATGGAGAACCTTACAACATTACACTTGGCGATATTATTGAGAATGCACGACGTTATTTATCCTTTGACGGCGAATCTCGCGCCCTAGTTTGTGTTTCTCATGGAGATGATCATGCAGGAAATATTTTTATGGACGGCAAAGTTGGTAGAGCTACTATATTTGACCCTGCCTTTGCCGGTTGGAATCCAGCAAGTCTTTCAAATGTAAAAGCGCTGGCTCATAGTTGCGTTTTGCCTATGGGAGGTATGTACTACGATCCCAAAATTGGAGATGTCTCATACAACTGGGACGAGAACAAAAATGCTATGTTTGTAGATGTTCCTTTCGAGAATTCAGTCCTCTATGGAGTACATGAAGCTCTTGCAAAACAGATAGTTGATTTACGCATACTGCCATTAATTAAAAGAGCTAAGCGGTCGGGAATTAGTGTAGGAGATGAGTTCGAAAGAATTAAATATGCACTTTCCGGATGCTCTTTATTAACAATTAATGTCGCCAATCTTCTTGAACAGGACGATGGGAGAGGAGAGGCTTTGTTGCCTCTGACAATAATGTTTGCGGAGTTAAAAGGTTTACCTTCTCTTTCCTATCTTAAAGAAAAGATAACTCAAGAATTATAGTCTGCCTTTGGTTGACGGGATTTCTTTTTTCGCTTTCGGATCTATTTCAGCCGCCATGCGAATTGCTCGAGCGACCGACTTAAAAACTCCCTCAATTTTATGATGCTCGTTTCCTTCACCCTCTACTTTTATATGTAAATTGATTTTAGCGTTTTGAGCAAAAGCATCCCAGAAATGAGATACAAGTTCTGTGCTTAAATCCCCAACTCTTTCTCGTTTGAAAGAGCAGTAGAATTGGAACGCGTAACGGCCTGAAAAGTCAACAACGGAAGTTACTAATATTTCATCCATAGGAAGAATGAAGAATCCGTAGCGTTTTATGCCAATTTTTTCTCCTAAAGCTTTTCTAAAAGCCTCTCCAAGAACTATGCCTATATCTTCAGCGGTATGGTGTTCGTCAATATGCATATCGCCGCGGGCTTTGATAGTGAGGTCAAAAAGCCCATGCTTTGCAAATAACTCAAGCATATGGTTAAGAAAACCTATAGGGGTGTCTACTTCTCTTTTTCCAACCCCATCGATATTTAGGGAAATAGCGATTTTTGTTTCATTTGTGACCCTTTTTATTACCGATTTACGCTTCATGAGTTAAATTATGCAAATTTTCAAGAAAAGTATATACCCGCTGTATTAGATTTGCAAATATAAAATGGGAAACTTCAGGGCAGCAGGAATTTTTGAGTGAAAGATTTAACTTCGGAGGCGATTTTTAGGAGGTTGGGGTTTTGTGAGAGCTCTTTTTTGAGATCCGAAAAATATTTTGATCTTTCTTCTTTTTGGTCGGGCAATTTTGTATTTTTAACCTCGTTAATAACCATTTTGAACCATTCGGCAATTATAACCATATCTTCTTCACGCATGCCACGAGTCGTGATTGCCGGTGTGCCGAGGCGGATTCCTGAGGGATAGAACGGAGGCATTGTGTCACCGGGTACCCCGTTTTTGTTAACAACAATTCCTGCGACCTCAAGTGCATAAGCGGCAATTGCTCCATTTACATCTTTATTTCGAAGATCTATCAAAATAAGGTGATTATCTGTTCCGCCAGAAACAAGCTGAAAACCGTTTTTGATCAAAACCTTGGCTAAAGCTTTTGCATTGAGGATAATCTGTTTTGCATATTTTTTGAACTGCGGTGAACTTGCTTCTTTTAACGCAACGGCAATTGCGGCCGTCTGATTATCATGCGGTCCACCCTGAAGCCCTGGAAAAACAGCCTTGTCGATCTTTTGCCCCAATTCTGGATCTTTTTTTAAACCCTTCGAAGTTACCATTAATAAAGCCCCGCGTGGGCCACGCAAGGTTTTATGCGTGGTAGTCATTATGATATGAGCATGTTCTGACGGTGACGGGTGTACACCACCCACAATGAGCCCTGCTATGTGAGATATATCAGCAAGTAAGTTCGCTCCTACTTTATCCGCGATCTCACCGAATCTTTTAAAGTCGATTATCCTAGGATACGCAGTTGCACCGCAAACAATTATTTTTGGTTTTTCGCGTTTTGCAATTTTTTCGATTTTCTCATAGTCGAGAAGACCATTCTTATCAAGCTCATAAGGAACAGATTTATAATATTTTCCAGATATTGAAACTGGCGAGCCATGCGTTAAATGACCGCCAAAAGAAAGGTTAAGGCCCATTATTTTATCCTCGAAAGGAGTGAGAAGAGCAAAATAAACTGCTGTATTTGCGGGAGATCCGGAGTAAGGTTGGACATTTGCATGAGGCACCTTGAAAAGTTTCTTGGCGCGCTCAATCGCTATTAATTCTGCTTCATCAGCAAATTTCTGCCCCTGATAATACCGTTTCTTAGGATACCCCTCTGAATATTTATAATTCAAAATACTGCCCAAAGCTTCAAGAACAGATCTGCTTGGATAGTTATTCGAAGGGATTAATTCAAGAGTCGATGAGGTCCGGACTTCTTCATTTTTAATAACTTTATAAATCTCACTATCGGCTTGTTTTAGGCTTTTCATTCCTGACATTATAGCAAAAACCTACGAAAGGTATTTAAAATGGTTAAACAATTTTATTCGCAAAATTTCTGTCCAATTTGGGCGAGTATTTCCTCAATTTGATTTGAAACCGGAGCAACAAAAAAATCCTCAGGGGAGGAAGCGACATTTATCATTAAAGCTCTGAGTTGATTACTAAGAGACGCATCGCTGTCATCCAGATACGCTAGAGAAAAAATCCTGATACCAAGGTTTTTAATTTCGCTTGCCACGATTTCAGGATTTTGTTCTTGGGCCAAACATCTTCGCCCGCAGGCAAGGTCCGAAGCGGCGGTTTCAGGAACCCCGTCTGATATAAAAATGAGGTTAAAGTTATATTCGGGGAATTTCGCTTTTGCTTCCTCAAGCCTCTGTTTCACAAAAGACATTGCATTTTTAGAATAAGTAAATCCGTTCGCCCTCA
Source organism: uncultured Gammaproteobacteria bacterium (assembly GCA_964365755.1). Classification (GTDB taxonomy): domain Bacteria; phylum Patescibacteriota; class Microgenomatia; order Levybacterales; family GWA1-39-11; genus GWA1-39-11. The sequence continues at coordinate 11,569 of CAYIRD010000023.1, forward strand.
TGCCGTCGATTATATTATTAATGTTCACCTTCACGTCGGCGTATTTTGAAATAGGCACCAGTTCTTTGTAGCCTTCCGGGGAAATTTTCCCGGGTTCATTGTAAGCTTGAACACCTATAATTCCATTATCGGGATAATTTGCGACAAAGGCTTTAACCCCGCTTTTCAAATCTTCGAGTTTTGATCCGTTATTCATAGATCCTGAGTTATCCAGCAGAAAGTCAACGGCGGCAATATTTGCGCATTCCTTAAACGGAAAAGTCTCAAGCTGGAGCGATTTTTTTTCCTCATATGAAAGCCGCGGATCAGGGACTGCTTCGTGAGTTGGAGATGTTAGAGTTGGATCTTTAGGGAAAGGGGGGGGGGGGGGGGGGGGGGGCGGGGGGGGGGGGGGGGGGGGGGGGGGGGGG
>CAYIRD010000023.1:11988-12333 GCA_964365755.1 uncultured Gammaproteobacteria bacterium
TTTTTTTCGGGGTTTGGTCCTGCTGTATCATCGGGAATTGCCTCAAATGTAGGAGAAGTTTCGCTAGGAGGTTTAGGGAAAATGCCGCCGGCCAAGAGCGTCCCCCCGAGCGCTATTAAAACGACGATAAAAAATATACTGACGGATCCCCTGACAGCCTTCATCAATATTTATTGTAACTTAGCCTAAACCGTTGCGTCAACATGCGCGTTCTGCTATAATCATTTTCATCTTTGCACATTCGATAAATGTTCTGTTCGTGTAAACGAAATTTTCGAATGGAGGAGGCCGCCTTCGCCCCTCGATGAACTCGGGGCTTCGGCGAGCCGAAGAAGAACATATGCG
>CAYIRD010000024.1:0-12084 GCA_964365755.1 uncultured Gammaproteobacteria bacterium
GCTGATAGTTTTCAGACGGGATCCCGAACGGAAACTACCGTCGGGACAAATTGACTAGATTGCGCTTCTGGTTGAAACCGAATCTTCCTCGATATCTAAATGTTTCTTTAGGCTTTTTGAAAGCGGCAGATCCGCAAAGTGAATAATGCGCGAGGCATTAATGGTATCTTTGGCCTTCAAGTCTGTAAATCCAATAACAATTATTCTTTCTCCAACTAAAATCCTTGTGAATCCGGATTTAGTTAATGTGTCATTTTCCCACACAGAGGTCTTGGTAGAGGTTTCAACGTCAATAGTTTTAGTTTTACCATCGCTGTCCGCTACTGTCAGAGAAAATTCACGAGTGTTTTTTAAGGTCACAATTCCCTCAATATCTTGGGGGACATTATCTGAAATAGTTATAAAGCGCGCCAATAATCTTTTGGTATCCTTGCTGTAAAGGCCCAGAGCCGATATCCTATTGCCTTCTAGGATGTCAGATATTCCAAAAGAACTTTTTCTTGAAACAAACTTTGTTAATTCGTCAATATCTATTGTTCTTTGGTTTCTTTTATGATCTTCTGCAGCTATCTGGGAATTCGAGGACCTTTTTACGACAGTAAGTATCCCACGCTTTTCAACAAGTTTTAATTCAGCAACTTTTGAGGCCACTAGATCTTTAATTTTTTCAATTGTGTCAATTTCTTTTTGTTCTGTAGTTATTTCAGGTTTCGGAGTAGAGGTTGGGGCGGACTGAGCCCTGGCTCCGGCGGGGGCGAGGGGCCCGTGCGAAGGGAGCGAGACAGCGGTGGGTGCCGTTATAGTTAATATAGCAATAATTGTAGCAATTAAGATTTTATACAAGTTTCTCATATTCAAAATTCTTCTGTAGAAAACGTAATTACGCGTCTGTCAATTATTTCCTCTCCGTCTGGTTGAATCGCACGTGTAATTAGGACATTTGCCCCGGCGTCAATTGTAATAGTTACAGAAAAGTTTCCATCCGACGTAGGCTTGACGACTTGGTCCTCAATATTAGTCGAAACGATAATAATATTATCAGGATCTGTTTTGCCTTTTATCTGTATGGATCGTCTATCTGAAATTTGCTCATCAAGAGGCGCTTCTATTGCAAGATAAACTTTCTCAGAAGACTCTTTGGGAGCATTATCCTTCGTATTAATAGTCTTTTGCGGAATTGTTTTAGTCTGTTGGTATAAGAAGAATATTAGGGTGGTAACAAGGAGTCCTATGGTTATGGCCAAGAAAACAATAACAATCCGCTCACGCATAATGTGATTTTCAAATGATAGATTAAAAGCGATATATTGTCAAGAAAGGGTGATCTATGATAGGATAAGCTGAAAATTATGGAGGTGTCAAGTCTTGCTAAGGCAGGTGTAAAAGTTAAATCAAAAAGTACATCTTTTTCTATTGACCCTTCCGGCAGCAAGATTGAAGAAGATGTTGTTGTGCTTTTTCAAAAACCCCAAGATTACTCAAGTTTTTCAGGAAAATTAGTTATAGATAGCCCCGGTGAATACGAGGTAGGAGGAGTGAGTATTAAAGTTGGGAGGTTTGGGGAATCAGAAGCTTTTGAATTCTTAGAAGATGGTCAAAAACTTATTATAATCTCAAGCCCAGATATAACTTCTGATATTGAAACGGAAGATTCCAAAGTTGTATTGGTACGACTGGCAAAAAAACTTAATGACGAAGCCCTATCATCAATCCAATCAGAAGTTGTTTCTTTTTATGGGCCGGAAGAATTTTTGCCACAAGAAAAAGAAGCATTAAAAAGAGTGGACAAAATTAATCTTAAAAAAACAGAAGACCTAAAAGGCTATTTAGTCTACCTTAGTAAATAAGTCAAAACTCAAAAGTCAAAGGTCAAAAGTTAAAGTTAAAATTTAAAAGTTTAAGTACTTTTGACTTTTTAATTTCAATTTTGAATTTTGCATTTTGAATTTTAAATTTAATTTATGGCAGTAACACGAATTCCACCCAATAGTATTGAAGCAGAGCAGGCTGTTTTAGGAGCCTTACTCATAGACCACGAGGCTATCAATACAGTGAATCAGCTGGTAAAGCCAGAGTACTTTTATGAAGAAAACAATAAGAAAATTTTCGAATGTATGATCTCGCTATATGAGGAAAGAAAACCAATTGATCTACTAACCCTTACTCACATTCTAAAGAAGAAAAAAAATTATGATGCGGTTGGAGGCTCGGCATATCTTACAGGCCTTACAAATTCTGTACCGACTGCCGCAAATATTGAGCACTACGCCAACATCCTGCGGGAAACGTATCTTAGAAGGTCGTTAATTACCATGGCAGGGACAATGACTGATCGTGCCTTTCAAGATAATGAAGCAGAGCAAGTGTTGGACCAGGTAGAGCAGGGGATATTTAGTTTATCTCAGGAGTCAGTTAAACAGGGGTTTATCCATGTAAGGGAGGCTTTAGCAGAAAGCTTTGATAAGTTGGATGAATTACACAAAAGGCAGGCTATATATAGAGGTGTAGCAACGGGCTTTGTTGATCTTGATCTTTTGCTTTCTGGCCTGCAAGACTCTAATTTAATTGTCTTGGCTTCCCGTCCCGGACAGGGGAAAACAGCATTTGTTGTTAATGTTGCTCAAAATGTAGCCGGGATTCTCAAAGTTCCTGTTGGAATGTTTTCTCTGGAGATGAGCAAAGAAGAACTAGTTGATAGACTCTTGATTAGTCAAGCTAACATTGATGCTTGGAAGCTTAAAACAGGGAAACTTTCAGATGACGATTTTGAAAAACTTTCCCAAGCAATGGGTGAGCTGGCAGAGGCCCCAATTTACATTGATGATACTCCTGGCATCTCAATTGCCGAGATAAGGTCTAAGGCAAGAAGGCTTCAGATAGAGCGTGGAATGAAATTATTGATTGTAGACTACATGCAGCTCATAAATCCAGGACGCCGATTTGAGAATCGGGTACAGGAAGTTTCATTTATTTCCCAGTCTCTTAAGAACCTAGCTCGTGAACTCAAGATTCCTGTTCTAACAGTGTCTCAGTTATCGCGGGCAGTAGAACATAGGGGTGTTAGAAAACCCCAGCTTGCTGACCTCCGTGAGTCAGGCGCAATAGAACAAGATGCTGATGTTGTTGTGTTTCTATACACGGAGGAGGAGGAGTTTACGCCGCAGAGAATCGTAAAAGTTGTTGTGGCAAAACACAGAAACGGCCCAGTGGGTGAGAGGGAATTATTATTCAGAGGAGATCGGATTAAATTCTTCAATATTGAACGCACTCAGGAAGAAACTCCTCCAGCCGCAAACTAATACATGTAACAAGTGACATGTAACAAGTGACTTAGTATAATATTCGTTATCTCAGGGCCATTAGCATAGCTTGCCCCGCCCAGAGGCGGGGTGAAGTAGTGCGCCGCACGCGCCCCGTTAGATAACTTGGGCCTATGGTTCAGTGGTAGAACAGGGCATTCGCATTGCCCAGATCCGAGTTCGATTCTCGGTAGGTCCACTCACTCGAGGAGTTCTGCGAGGGCAACCTCAAGTTTTTGGGCAAGGTCGGAAATGCTACCGTCATTTTCGATTATGGAATCTGCCAACTCCAGAGTTGCTCCAACCTGCTGTTTATGTTCTCCACTTTGGGCCATTTCCCGATCGTCGAGCTCCTTAAATTGCTCGAAAGTTTCGATACCTGCAGAATTACTGCCCCGGCTTTTGAAAAATTCGAACCTTTTTTCCTGGGAAGCTGTAATTCCAAGAATGTGTGCGTTAAATGTTTTTTTCAGAAAATTTGCCTCGGCAGGATTTCTTATTGCATCAACAACTACATAATCAGAATTATCTTGCGAAATAAGATCTGCGGTTCTCTTGGCAAGGACATCTGATCCTAGATTTTGTCGAAGTTCATTCGAAATTCTATTAAGACTTTCCCGAGTAATTTCTTCGTTTCGTGTTTTTATTTCTTCGCGAATTCTATCTGAGAGAGAGTAGGGATGATACCCGCGGTCCCGTAAAAGTTTAGCTACTGTTCCTTTTCCGGATGCAATGGGGCCCACAAGGCCAATAGCATGACTTGGCATTATGGGGATATATTATACATTATTTCTTCTCGCGGTGATTATGATTTCCTTCAACTCCTATTGACAGAAGCGCGTCTCTGAGTTTCTCGTCAAGTTCTTTTTCCGTTTCATCGTTTATTATCAGCTGGTCCGACATTTCAATGCAGCTGCGGACGTTTTGTCCATGTTCGGGCTGACCAATTCCTAGGTCTCTTTCGAAGTCGCGGCGAATATTATCTTCGCTTATTGTGTCATCTATGTTCCGTTGGCGTTTAAAAGCCCATTTGATTCTAAGTTCCAGGGGTGCATCAACAGCTATTGCAATTAGGCCGTACGTTTTCTTAAACCATTCAATCTCAGCCGGGTTTCTTATGCTATCGATTGCAAACTTGGTCGCGCCACTTCTTTTGAGAACTTCTATATTCTCTCCGGCGCGCTGAGCCCAATAATCGTTGCCGTATTCAAGTCTCATTTTGTCTCCATAATCCTGAAAATCACTGCGCGTATGGCGTCGTCCCGGATGCAGCTTATCTAAATCATCTCTTATAGAGTCCGAAAGTGATACACGTTCATACCCTCTGTCCTTTAGTATCTGTATTAGATGATCTTTGCCGGAAGACGCTGGACCGACAGGAGCTATAAAATTAGGATTATTTTTCATGGTCGAATTCTCCGGCTTTTCGCCTTGAATCGATTTGTTTTAACACCTTTGGATATTCTTTATCTAAGTTAACCTTGTAAGTTGCCGACATCATGAATACTTCATAGAGGATATCACAGATAGAGTCTATAACTTCTGATTTTTTGCGTTTCTTTGATTTATATCCTTCATCCGTTTGGATAGCATTGGCAAGCTCTCCAACTTCTTCAACAAGCTCTGCGAATCTATGATGAGGTCCCCATTTTTTTGGATTCGGGAATTTATCACAAACCCTTTTAGTATCCCTTAAGTAGTCATTTAGAGATTTTTTCATAGTTATGTATTTAGAACTAAGGTTTGAGACTCAGGATTAATTTTAGTATACTTTTTCCTTATTTGAGTTGAGATGATTTCTAAAGCACGTTTTGCAAGAATCATCTTCCTTTGTAAGCATGGCAGAGAAGGTTTGTAGTAAATCCACTTTAATAGCTTTACAGACTCTTTCCTTGCAAACTTTATTGTCCACATTGATACTCGGTTTTTATCCTTCGGAATGGAGTTGGTCAGTGAACCTTTGATATTAACAAGCTCTTTGATTTTTTCATGGAGCCAAATAATATGGTTTTTGCTTACTGAGATAAACTTGGTATAAATTCTTTGGTTTGTGTATATACGTCCCCGATAATTATTGTATCTATCTTCATATATAAGAATAGTTCCGTCTCCATCAAGATGACCTCTTAAAAAATCTCGAAAGTATTCGTCTGGAATCTTAAGAGCACCAAGCGTATATGTTTTATTAGGAAACAAACCTATATTTATCAACCAACGATATAATTGGACATTACCAAATTGGATCCTAAAGCTGGGCTTTACAGCATAGCCGTCATTATTTGACTTTGATATTTTATTTTTAATAGATAAGCATTTAATAAACGTTTGAAGTAAGTCTCTGTCCGATGATCGCATTACAATATGCCTGCCGTCCTTTGAGAGATTGCCATCTGTAGTTAGAAGTCCAACAACATATGATATCTCAGGTGACCATTTTATGGATGAGGTTTGTTTCATATAGCTAGTACCGAGGAAGGGAATCGAACCCTTATGATCTTGCGATCACACGCTCTTGAGGCGTGCGCGTCTGCCAGTTCCGCCACCTCGGTATTTGTATTTTGAGCCTGATTATTATATACTTTCAGGATATGACAATTCAAGAAATTTACGAGCTTGCCCTTCAGATGGGAACAAAAGCTGATCCAAGGGGAGGCTCTATAGTAAAAAAACTTCTAGAAAAAAGAGCAGAAGAGTATAAAGAGTTATCTCCAAAAAAGAAAAAACTTTTTGATCTTGAATCACTAAAGAATCCATATTCTGATAGTCGAATTTTGTTCGGAGACGCAACGGTTGAAGTGAATAAAGTGATGGCGGGGATCGACGCAGGAGCTCCTGAAGTTCTCTTAGTTGACCGTCTTAATCAGAAAGGAGAAGGTATTGATCTTCTGATTTCCCATCACCCCTCAGGCCACGCCTTCGCCGCGTTGCATGAGGTAATGGATATCCAGATTGATATGTTTGCAGACGCTGGGGTTCCTGCAAACGTGGCCCACTCGCTTTTTGATCTTAGAATGCAGAAAGTAAAACGCGGAATAAGTCCGTTAAATCATTCGCAGGCAGTAGATGCCGCAAGGCTTCTTTCGGTGCCGTTAATGTCAATTCATACAGTATGGGATAACCTTGGAAACCTCTTCTTGGGACAATACCTTGCAAAAAGAAAGCTTGAAACGGCCGGCGATGTCCTTGATTATTTAAACGACATTCCCGAATTTGTCGAGGCAACAAAAGGCAAGGCGGGTCCCTATATTGCGGCAGGCGCACCAGATCGTCGGGCAGGAAAAATTGTTTCAAACTTCACAGGGGGTACAAATCCATCAAAAGACCTTTACAAGGAGTTGGCAAAAGCCGGAGTCGGCACTATAGTTGAAATGCATGTGCCTGAGGAGGCAGTCGAAGAACTTGCGAAACTTCATGTTAATGTCATTGACACAGGCCACATGGCGGCAGATTCAATTGGGGCAAACCTCTTTCTTGATGAACTTGAAAGACGCGGCATAATAGTCATTCCCTCATCGGGTCTCATAAGAGTAAAAAGAAAAGAAAAAATGTTATAATTTTCTTGACATGGCAGTTGCAGAAATAGAGCGACCACGGGTTCTTTACAGGCGTCCCATTGATTTCCCTCCTCTTGAACCGTTCGAGATCCCTCCAAATGTCCGTAGTCTCTCAAGATACGTTCACGATGTTGCAATTCCTCGCGGAGATTTGCGCCGCGGTCAACTCGAGGCGCTCAATGAGACAGTTCAGGCTTTTCAGCGTGGAGAGCGGGTGGGGTATGTAGAGCAGGTATCAGGTTATGGTAAATCCCGCTATATGCAAGAAATAAGCGCAGGCTTTGGGGATCAACAAGTATATATTGTTCCGGGCGAAAGAGCATCTACAAATATATTTGATAAGTATGGAGGACGGGAAGTTGGGAGGATTGACAAGGATCATAAGGAATTTGGATGCCAAATCACTATCATTACTATGCCTAGTCTTCAGAGCCTACATAGAGCGCTCCAGAGAGGAGATACATCAAGAATTAATGATGCAAGATTTATTTTTGGAGCAGACCTAATCTTTGCGGATGAGATACATCATTATCTAACACAACAGGGTTTAGGTATACTTGCTACATTTCTATACATTAATCCCAGAAGCTTCATGATTGGCGCAAGCGCTACAGCAGGGTATGATGATATAAAGCATGCAGAAAAGCAATTCGGAAAACCTCTGCACAAAGTGGATATTGCAGAAGGCGTTGAAGAGGAAGTTCTTATTTCTCCCCATGTGCGTTATGTTAAAACCGGAGTTTCTCTGGATGGATTAAGATTAACTCCTGAGGGAGACTTTGTTATAGATGCAACAGTCCCATTAAAGGAGTGGGATAAAAAGCTCCTTGAGACATATCTTAGAACTTGCGATGAAGAAGGAAAACAACTCAGGACTATATCATATCTATCTAATGTTGAACGGGCCCATGATTTTGCAGAACTTGCCGAGTCTATGGGAATTCCCGCTGAAGTAGTAGTTGGGGAGACAAGAAATCGTAGCGAAATTTACGATAGACTTGAGGGCGGGCGACTCGCGACTGTTGCTACAGTTAATACAGCCATTGAAAGTATTGATTTGCCATGGCTTGAAGGAACACTACATTCGGCCCAAACAAGATCTAACCGAGTTGCTCACCAAATGTTCCCTCGTTCTATGAGGAATTTTCCTGGGAAACAGGAACCATGGATCATTCAGGTAGTTGCTGAGAATACATCTTTCAGAAGGAGACCTCTTTTGGCATCCGACATTTTAGGGGAAACGCGTTTCGTCAATGGCTCAGTTGTTAGACCAAGAAAACCAAACGAACATCAAGTTAATGTACCGCAAGCTACACATCGAAGAACAGATATAACTTTACCGGAAGGAGCAAAAGTGGATGTAGAAATTATTGATATAAATTCACTTTTCCGAATGAGCCTTTTAGACCGCGCAGAGCTTCTAGGGAAAGGGCTCTTGCCGCCAGCAGAAGTTGAAAAATTCCGAGCAGAAATAAACGATTTTCTAGCACGAGTCTATAAAGGTGAACCGTTACCGAGTTTTTCAAACGATTATATCGCAAATGTACTGAAGCTATACGACGATGTAACCGGGGTTGATGTAAGTCTTCAAAATATAATCACTCGTACATTAGGTACTTCCAGGGTTAATTTTGGAGTATCTAATGGGAATATTTTTAAGGAATTTTTAGTAACAGGTAAACTTTCTCAAGCTGAGGATATACAAAATGCACAAGATAATAGGGAGTTAGAAGTAATGCTGTCACTGGTGAGTCCAGAAACCGTTCCAACCGAGAAAGAATTACAGCGTCGTGAGTTCAGAGAACTTTGTGACAGGTTTAGAAGCGGAGAGATCACGAAAGAAGAGGAAAGAGATCTTTCTCTTACTGTATATGAGATATTAAGGGGTGTTGACGCCCGCGATTTTAGAGCGGCTTCTATGTTGGAGTCAGTACGAATCAATCATTCTAAGTTCGAAGGTACTGTAAGACTTCTGTCCAAGTTGTTGGGTTTCAACACGTCGTTGGGTGCTTATGTATCTGCTTCCCATACAAGACTTATTGAATTTGCTGATAGATATGTGGAAGAATCGCTTATGACGAGAGTTAATAAATCAAGTAGTAAACCGGTTGAGATGCAATTAGCGCTTCCTATCCATCTCACTCAGAGAACAAAGACCCTCAGATTGCTGCCCCCTCTTACTGAGGAAGAACTTCGCCGTCGTGATTTTAGAAGTCTTTGCATAAAATTTAGAACTGGTCAGGCATCAGAAGAAGATGAGAAAACGATGTCTTTAGTAATTGGGGAGATACTAGAAGGGATCAGCGACCGTCTATCGGAGCCACTCGTCCTTTTAGGGGCAACTCAAATAGAGCATCCTGCTTTTAATGCTAGGATCCAGAGCCTAACTAGATTGTTAGGGTTTGATAATGGAAGTTTTTCAAATAAGTCTATGGATAAACTTCTTGATTTAGCAAATAAATATAGGGGAGAGAAGCCTCTTAAAAGGAGCAATGATATTAGTCAAAGACAATCGAGAATTGAGCAAAGAGGAGAGCATAGCTTACTGTCACCCGACGATGCAAAGAAAATTTTACGAGGTGCCTTCAGAAGCGCAAGGGAGCAAGGATTTAATATTAAAAATCTCTATGAAGTAGCCAGTTATCAGGTTTTTGATGATAGATTTGAGGGAACACTAGCTACTTTTATGGCAAAAGTTGTAGGGAAAAGAAATTCGCAACAAGTAAGGACAGCTGACCTACATAAGGCTCTTGAGATGGCGGGAATTGAAGAATAGGTAAAAGTGTACAAAGTTTACGTCTTGACAAAGTTTACAAAATAGTGTTTAATAAATTCATATGCAAACAATGACTGTTAAAGATGTACGTGCACAGCTTGCAGATGTAATCAACCAAGTCGCTATAAAAGGTGATACCTTTGTAATTACCAAGTTTGGTAAACCCCGCGCAATGATTGTACCTATTTCTAAAATTAAAACACAAAAGTCAGTTCTTGATGAAACTTTTGGTGCTTGGAAAAACAGAAAAGACATTAAGAATACTGCAAAGTGGGTTCGTGATCTTAGAACTAAAATGTCGCTTAGAAAAGCATGAGTAAGTATTTGGTCGATACTACTGTAATAATAGACCACTTGAGAGGAAATAAAAAAGCAACCACACTTCTTGGAAAATTTAATCCTTATATTTCGGTAGTAACCATTGCTGAAGTAATCCAGGGTTCAAAAGATAAACGTGAACAAGGTATAGCGATTAGAGTCTGCACAAGTTTCCCTCAATTTAATATTGACAAAAAGATTTGCGATTCTGCAGTAGGACTAATGGAAGAGTTCTACTTATCTCACGGGCTAAAATTTCTAGACGCATTGATAGCGGCGACGGCACTTGATAGCAAACTGATGTTAATTACAGGGAATTTAAAACACTTCAAATTCATAAAAGAACTTAAGGTTATTTCTCAAAAAGAAGCCCTCCGATTTTCTCGCAATTAAACCTGCTTTTTGATACAATTCTTGGGTATGATTTCCGTTAATGATTTGAGGGCAGGGGCGACATATGAAGAGAATGGTGAAATTTTTAAAGTTCTCAATTTTGAGCACGTAAAAATGGGACGCGGATCGGCCAACATAAAAGTCAAAGTTATAAATCTCAGATCCGGCTCGACTACTGAAAAAGGATTCACGAATGGCGCCAGTGTAAATGACATTGTTCTGGATAAGCGAGAGTATCAGTTTCTTTACAAAGAGAGAGATAGTGCATACTTTATGGACCCGCGAACTTTTGAACAAAAAACTGTTCCGGTCAAGAATTTATTCGGAGCTGAATTTCTAAAAGAGGGAGAGACTGTTTCGCTACAGTTTTATAATGATGAGCCGCTTGATTTAATTCTGCCCCCAAAAATTACACTCAAAGTTTCAGACACAACGCCGGGAGTAAAAGGGAATTCGGCATCAAATGTGTATAAAGATGCAAAGCTTGAGAATGGAATGACAGTTCGTATACCACTTTTTATTGATGTTGGGGAAAGTGTTGTTGTAGATACAAGAGACGGGAGCTATACTAAAAGGGCGTGAAGAATAATCAAATTATAGCCCTTCTTGCCGATCCCTCCTACCTCTCTTTTGCACTCTCGGTATTCTTCTCCCAGATTGCGTTTAATATGTTGACCATTGTACTTATTTTTCTGGTGTTTCACCTAACCTCTTCCAATTTCTCAGTATCAATTCTTCTTTTCTGCATCTTAATTCCTCAAATACTATTAAGCTTCATAGGCGGAGTTATAGCAGACGTTTCGAATAAAAAAAACATATTAATTCTGGCTAATCTTTTAAGAGCCCTGGCTCTTATAATCCTATTTTTTAATTTAAACTCAGTCTTTGTAGTTTACCTTGTGGCGTTAATTATCTCGATAATATCGCAGTTTTATGTTCCAGCTGAGTCACCACTAATCCCAATGTTAGTAGGCAAAGATAAGCTTGTCGGTGCCAATTCTATATTTGGAATGGGACTGTTTGGATCTATATTAATTGGATATGTTTTGGCCGGTCCTGCTGTAAATACATTAGGGCGTGCAAGTGTCTTTATGCTTCTTGCTTTTATATTTCTACTTGCTGCAATATTTGCCTTTCTAATTCCAAGTGAAAAAATTAGACAAATTTCAAAAAAAACCAAAACTCGCGATCTAAGAAAGTCAGTAGGGCAAGAATTAAGAGAGAGCTCTTCAATTCTAGTGAAGTTTAAAGAGGTTGGCGATGCATTTTTCTTGCTTATATTTTCGCAAATTATAGTTTTTATCATAGCAACGCTTATCCCGGGATATGCTAAAACAATACTTGAGGTTCCGGCGGAGGATCTATCAATAATATTATTTGCTCCTGCTGCAGCTGGAATGATATTCTCAGCAATACTTATTGGGAGTTTTTTCGCAAAATCTCACAAGGGTAACCTGGTTAATTATGGTATTTTAATTTCAGGACTTGTATTATTATTATTTCCACTTACGTCGAGAATAATAGGACGGGATATAGTTCAGTTTTTAAATTTGCTTCTTCCCCGCCTTGTTGAGCTAAACATTTTTAACTTTGTGCTTGTGTTAGCATTTTTTGCGGGCTTTGCTAATGCACTTATTTTTGTTCCGAGCCAAGCCCTGATCCAAGGAAATGTGCCTAGCGATTTCAGATCAAAAATATATGGGCTCTTGTTCACGCTAATAGGAGTTTTCTCACTTATCCCAAT
>CAYIRD010000025.1:0-11972 GCA_964365755.1 uncultured Gammaproteobacteria bacterium
TATATTATTAATATTGTTCGATATACTCAATACTGAATACTGTATACCGAATACTCAAAAATGACAGCTGTACTTTATCGCCGAGAAAGAGAACTTTTAAACTACATTGTTCAGTTCCAAGAGCAACATGGGTATTCTCCTACGCTTCGAGAAATGGCAGACGCCATGGGACGCAATAGTGTCTCTACAATACATGCTCTCATTCGTTCTATGGTAGATAAAGGCTATATTCAAAAGGTTGAGGGAAACACTAGAACCCTTAAGGTCTTGAAACGCGACAATATCGGGCTTCTTATGGGTGCGACACCAAAGGCTATTGGGCCAACCATTATGCTTCCCCTTATGGGTTACATTGCGGCAGGACAGCCGCTTGAACCACATACAGATCCTGACGCATCCTTCCCTGTTGCTTCAACAATGCTCTCAGGCAGAAAAACATCATACGTTCTCCAAGTCAAGGGCAGCTCTATGATAGAAGATGGTATTCTAGACGGAGATTACGTTGTTGTTGAGAAGAGTGCAACCGCAAATAATGGTGACATTGTTGTAGCATTGGTTGACGACAAACTTGCAACGCTCAAGAGGTTTCACAAAGAAGGAGAACGGGTGGTTTTGAAACCTGCTAATAGCCAGATGGATCCTATTTATCCCACAGAACTTCAAATACAGGGAATTGTTGTTAGTTTAGTTCGAAAATTCGGTAACGGAAGCTTCTAAGCCTTCTTTCTATTATTGAGAGCTCGCAACACTGAGTGTTTTATTGTATTTCTGGTTTCTGCGTCTTTTAATATATGAATTAAGGTGGGAGCAATTGAAGCGAGAACAATAGCCCCAACTATCGGGAGAAGATATTGGTCAACATCCGGGATCATACTTCCAAGAAAAAATCCGGCGAGTGTAAGACCAATTGCCCATAAGACACCACCAATAATGTTGTAAGTAAGAAAAGTTGGATAGTGCATATCCCCCATCCCGGCAACAATTGGCGCAAAAGTTCTAATTACAGGCAGAAATCTTGCGATAATTATAGTCTTTTTGCCGTGTTTTTCATAAAAAACTTTAGCCCGCATTAGGTGGTCTTTATGAAAAATGATTGAATCTTCTCTCTGGAATAGTCTTTTGCCTACTTTATGACCGAATGCATAGCCCACACTGTCACCAAGAACAGCCGCGATAAAACAGGGGGGGGTCAGAATATAAATGCTCATAAACCCCTGAGAGGCAAGAAAGCCCGAGGTGAACAATAGGCTGTCCCCTGGAAAGAAAAAACCTATTAAAAGCCCCGATTCTGCAAATATTATAGAAAAGAGGGCAATATAAGCAACAGACGGTCCGTATATAAGTATTGCCTCAGTAATTTGTTCTAAACCCATGTGTACTTGACAATTGACCATTAACCATTGACAATTGACCAATGTCGAATCTGTACATTGTAGCAACACCTATAGGTAATTTACAAGACATAACGCTGCGTGCAGCAAAGATATTACTTGAATCAAAAGTGATTGTAGCCGAATCAACATCAAAGGCGGGATTACTTCTAAAATACTTAAGAGAAGTTTATCCCGATTTAGCGGCCAAAAATAGGGGTTCAACCCCTAAAATCGTTTCTATGACAGAGGACGAGGAAGGAGGCAAAATCCCATCTATCCTATCAATACTTAAGGTTAATGATATTGCTCTAATTTCTGAAGCTGGCACTCCTTTAATTTCAGACCCTGGATTTAAACTAGTACGTGAAGCCATAAAGAGGGGAATCCGAATAATTCCTGTGCCGGGCCCAACTTCGGCAATTGCTGCGTTAACCGCATCAGGACTTCCACCGGATAAATTCATATTCTTGGGGTATTTGCCCAAAAAAGACAGAAGGCGCGAAGATATTCTAGAAAATTTAAAAAAAATACGAACAATTATACCCGTGACCGCAGTAATATTCGAATCACCCCATCGACTGGTCGACGGACTAATATCAATCCAAAATGTTTTTGGCAATATTGATCTTGTTATCACAAGAGAACTTACCAAGGTCCACGAAGAGGTAATTCGAGGTAAAGTCGAGGATGCGCTTGAGATATTCAATCAAAAATCTCCGAAGGGAGAATTCGCGATTTTATTTTAAGCTACGGTATCTTTTCTCTGCAAAGCCTCGATGATCTGTTTGTTACCTTCCAACCAGTGTTTATAAACCCATGAGTATGGTTTTCTCATGATGCGTGCAACTTGAAAATGATTAAGACCAGCGGCGTTTTCGAGGATCTGAATAGTCCTCTCATTTTTTTTCAACCCATCAAGAATGTTCTCCCTTGCTGGAGCTTCCATAAAATGATTTTTATTTTCATTGGTAAATCTGAGAACAAATCCAAAAATCCATGCGTCAAGCGGCATTTCAAATTTATAATGCCCAGACATAAACCTTGAGCCAAGTTCAAATAAAACAGCTTCAGTAAACTCCCCTGTCAAATCCCTCCCGGTGTCCCTAGAATCTAACGGCGCTCCTTTTACTGCAGACTGTCTATCAACAAGAAGGAAATATATTGTATTATAAATACGACCCTGCATGTCCTGATTAAATATAGTGTCTAAGGCAGTTATGTCCCCTTTTGTCGCCCATTTTATAATGTCTATACCAACAGGCGCTTTCTGGACGGGTTCGACAGACGCAGATGGTTCGCGTTCTTGTGCAATAACTTTAGAAACCTCCCCCTCAGTTAAAACAAATTCGCCTGCGCGCAGGGGTTCTCTAGCCTTTCGACTTTCTCTTTCAAGCCACGCCCACGAAAATTCTTCACCGTTTGTGGCGGACTCTACTTTACCTACAGTTTCTGATCTAGTACGATAATCAGCAAGGATCTGCTCTGTGATAAGGTATCTACCGTTTAGCGGCAACACTCCGGGAACATCACCATTCTTAATTTGTTTTGCAAGACCTTCAGGAATACGATAGAAAAAGTATCCTTCAGGAATCTGTATATCTGCCTGTTTTATTATGAGACGCTTTATAGTGGATATCGTTGCCGCGATAGACTTACTGCTCTTTCTTCCGAGCCTATCTCTGATTTCTCCATTCCTCAGTCCTTGTCTGTGTAATCTATATATTTGTTTATGTTCAGCACGCATTAGACTAAGAGCTTCCTCCAACCTGGAAGGGTTTTCACTTTCCCATATCTCTAGTAAATCAGGCGGCATCACCGGAGGTTCTTTATCCGGAACATTATCCTTGGCGGCAGCGTTTTTTCTTTCCGCTTTACGGTGAAACTCAATTGATCTCCAATTCAGTAATTCATAAAAGTAGTGATTAAACCTTGAGAAATCCCTCCACTCGAATTCGGAAAGCGAAATTGCAAGCTCTGACTTAATCCTGGTTATAAATTGTTGTCTTGCTTCATCACTTAAATTACGAGTATAGGTCAAAATAGCTGCTGAGAAGAGATTCATTAGGTCATTAAGCCCCCTTTGCCTTTGCTTTCCTTCTCTAACTCTGGAGACGGCATTTTTAATCTTTTGTTCCCTAACTAGGATAGAGAGAGGAAGCTCGTGATCCCTCATTGGAACTCGATTGAGCAGTGAAATTGCTCTTCTTGATTTTGTATTTGAATACGTGAGTGCCCTTTGGGAGATCCCTAAATTGTCAGCAACCTCACTTTCCGTCAGACCTTGCCTAACTACACCGCGTAAATAGACTTCCCATCTCCTTGCTTGTTCAGGATTCACAGGACCAATAACTTTTTCTCCCCATCTTATAGCCCTTTTATAATCATCAAGAACCCAATGATTGAAAGATTTCCAGCCGCTTTTGGGGAGATCTCCACTACCAACCTCTGTATTACCGCGACCAGAATCTTGTTCTCTTTTCATTTAGGCAATTAAAGATTATACCACAGCGATATACATACTATAAGTCTTCGAGTTCCTTCTCAATCTCCAATAGTCTGTTATATTTTATGGTTCTTTCGCGGGCAGGAGCGCCGAACTTAGCAAAATCTGCACCAATTCCTACGGCAAAATCAGCAATAAAATCGTCAGCAGTCTCTCCGCCCCTGTGGGATGCTACTATTTTAAGTCCTTTGTGTCTTGCTATTTCAGCTACAGCAACCGCTTCCGTAATTGTTCCTATTTGGTTTGGTTTAATAACCACACCGCCTATAACGTTGTTATTTAGCGCCTCTTGTAATCTATAAGGATTTGTTGCTGTTAAATCGTCTCCCACGATGAGCGTTTTGGAAGAAAGGTCTGCGGCTATTTTTTTCCAACCGTTCCAGTCATTCTCAGAAAATGGATCCTCAACATAGATAATTGAAAAATCTGTTACGAGCATTTTATAAAATTCTGCAAGGTCTTGCATATCATACGCTACGGATCTATCGCTTAGCTTATAAAGCTTACCGTCAAGAAAAGAGTTAGCCGCAATATCAAGCCCAATAAATGCGTCAAGCGCATATGAAAAATTAGCATGTTCAATTGCTTCGCGTAGAACTGTTATGCCGGCTTGGTTTGTTGAAAGACTGGGCGAGAACCCTCCCTCATCCGCAGACAGAACTGTTTCGCCTTTTTCAAATAGGTCTTGCTTTAGAGACATATATGTTTCGGTTCCAATTCTTAAGGAATCAGAGTATGATTTTGATGATGCAGGAATTAAGAGAAACTCCTGGAAATTAAGACTTGCGCTCGCGTGTTTACCGCCCTCGAGCAAATTAAACATAGGAATTGGCAGTCTCTTACCAGCATCACTTTTTACAAACTGCCTCAAATATAAATAGGGGGGTAACGAGGAGGCTCTTGCCCCAAGTTTGGCAACCGCGCACGAGACTGACAAAATCGAGTTTGCTCCGAGCGTACTTTTATTCTGCGTCCCGTCCATCTCTATCATGGTGCTGTCAATACCCTGCTGGTCTAGAACGTCCATACCAACAATCTTGGGACCTATCACCTCATTAACGTTTTGAACAGCTGTTAGAACGCCCATACCGCCAAACCTGTTTGGATCTGCGTCCCTTAACTCAAAAGCCTCGTACGTTCCACGGGAAGTACCTGACGGTACGGAGCATCTTGCTTTTATACCGCTTGCAAGCTCAACTATTGTTTCTATAGTTGGTATGCCTCTTGAATCAAGGATTTCTCGGGCTTTGATAGCTTTGATTTTAGGCATTAAAGTTTAATTTTTTGACATCGAGAATCGAAATTGAGTGTCTATCCCTTATCCAGTCTATAACTTGCGGGAAGTAAAAGTGTTTTTCAATCTCGCTTCCCAGTTTTGCTAAGGATACAATCTCTGCTTCTGAAAGTCTTTGCAATTCTATTCTTGAAACGTCTTTAGGCCGGCGATTGATTACCAGATTTTTTTTGTCTACTAAATAGTCACCGTTATCTGATAATACCTGAACGATGGTATTTGATTTATCGCCAGAGTGGGGGTCGGCCGTCAAGATTCTACCCTTTGTTGCGGAACCCAATACTTCTGTTACTAAAACTGAGACTGCTGTTTTAAAATGATCAAAGCCATTTTTGTGTCTATGAGATATTAATTCTGGAGTGAAAATTGAAGCCCAAGAACTTCTAATCACATCAAGTAGGCTTGCGTCTCCAAGGGTTTCATAATTCTTGTACCTGCGATTATATAGATTCTGCCCGTGATCGCCGGTAACCATTATTGTTTCAATTAGAACCCTAGGGCTTCCTATCCTCTCATAATGTTCTGTCACTTTATTGACAATATTGGTTGGAAACCTTGAAGACCTGATTATTCCGTTAATATGTCCTGCAATTTGATGCACCGAGTCTGTCAACTCAAAGTTTGTAGCCCCCAATAGATGCTTTATTTTAGTACTCAGGTTGTCATGCTTCAAAAATTCAAAGTAGGCAGGGTATGCAACAACAAACCCATGAGGAATCGGAAACTTTCCAACCATTGACCCAAGATTTGCAGCCCTTTCTCCCACATAATGTTGATCATCTATGTCAAGGTCTTTTAAATCCACAACAAAATCACCTGGCAGCACCATACATAAATCGTACAGTAAAAATAAGGAATAATGCAAGCGAGGGAGACTATGAGGTTTGAAATTCTTCCTCGAGCTTTTCTACTTTTTCTTTTAGATTTCTCAGGTCTTCTTTATCGGCTTTATTCTTATCGAATGTTTCGTATGTACCGGCTTCAACAGAATCTATCTTTAGTAAAAGTTCGATTTTAACCTTTTCAAGCTTCTTCTCGAATCTATCTTCAAGTCTGACAAAATCATTTCTAGTAGCTAAGTTCTTAAATTCTTCACGAGTAGCATATCCTTTTAATTCAGAACGTAATATCGATTGAACATCATCTTTTGTTGCAATGCTTTTAAGCTTTCTATCGAGTAATTGTCTGAT
Source organism: uncultured Gammaproteobacteria bacterium (assembly GCA_964365755.1). Classification (GTDB taxonomy): domain Bacteria; phylum Patescibacteriota; class Microgenomatia; order Levybacterales; family GWA1-39-11; genus GWA1-39-11. The sequence continues at coordinate 6,361 of CAYIRD010000025.1, forward strand.
TTGTTTTAAATCCTGAGGTGTCATATAGGGGTAACAGTTTTGCAAAAAATTAGAAACTTGTCAACCTATCAGAAGGTATCAAAATTACTATGAGGCGAGAATTTTTTTCAACTTTTCGACCATGTCTACAGGAGTAGGGTCCTGACCATATTCAAGCGCTAAATAGTAAGATGCCCAATCTGCAAGATTTAAGGAGGAGAACATTTTCGAGAAAACATTAGCCCCGTGCATTTCTATAATTTCCGATTCAACTCCTTTCTCAACAAGTAGCTTCGAGGTAGCTTCATATCTTTTTAAGTTACGAGGATCGTCTTCCGGATCTTTAAGCATTATGATAAAAAACTTTCCTTGCGGATTTGTAAATCCAACCATTTCATTATGATTTGCCTCCGGAAAGAAATTCCAAAACGCAGGAGTTTTTGCATTTTCATTTATCTTAATCTTCCAAACCATCGCTACTGGCTTATATTTTGGTGACGAATAGATAACCGGAGTTTTGCCTTTTAATTTTGCGGCAAGCACGCGCCCTTCTTCTTCATGTTCGCTCATGTGCTTATTCAGGTTCTCTGCAAGAGATAGTAATTCGGTTGTGGTATCAGGAATTAACCCTTGATTGACAAGAAGTTGAAACATAGATGCAAAGAAATATCCCGTCCCCATTCTTGGCTGAAAATTCGCGTTGGGAATTGGGAGTTTTATGTGGGGCATACCGTATTGTCTGCACAGTTCTTCGATTTTACCGCCACTTGAAAAGCCTATATATTTTAGGCCTGATTTTTGTGCTTCTTCAAGCGAGCTAACTGTCTCCTCGGTATTTCCCGAATACGATGCGATAAAATTCAATGTTGTCGAACCATGACTTTCAGGAGGAAGCGAATAATATCGATTGATATAAATTTCGAACGGCTTGTAGTCCGGATGTGTTTTAAATAAGCCATTGCAATAGGTTCGCAATAAATTTGCAGGCAAAGCAGATCCGCCCATCCCGGATATTGTTACATTCTCGAATTGCCCATCGATCTTTACATTTTTAGCTAGCGAAAGCCCAACCTCGAACTGAGACGGAGAATCAAGAATCACCTGTCTAAGATTTGATTTATCAACTGGATTTACAGAATCAGCCATTTTTTAAATATATCACTTTTCATTTAGAATTTTCAAAACGTCCTCATGAATAAAACCGTTAGTTGCGATGCTTGTTGGATCATCAAGATTCCATCTTGAACCATCAAAATTTGTATGTTTGCCCCCAGCCTCTTCAATTATAACGTTTAAAGCGGCCATATCCCATGCGTGATTTTTTGCATCCATCATAATATCAGCTCTCCCACATGCTACCTGGTGGTAACCATAAAAATCACCAAAACCTCGTTGGCGAAAAACAGTTTCGCAGAGGGCCAGAAACCCCTTCATTCTAACCTTAAAGTACTTGATGGTTCCATGAATAAAAAAAGCGTCTTGCGGTCTTCTGACTTTTGAAACAAAAGTTCTTTTCCCATTTTTAAAAGCGCCTTTTCCTCGTTCTGCGTAAAAAAGCTCGTCAAGAACCGGACAATAAGAAACTCCCACTAAGCACTCACCATTTTGAACATACGCTAATTCGACAGCCCAAAACGGCAAACCTCTTATATAATTTGCAGTTCCATCTATTGGGTCGATCGTCCAAAAGTCTTTGCCATGTGCTTGATCGCTTGATTCTTCACCTAAAAAAGTGGCGGAAGCAAATTTACCTAGAATTACTTTTTTTACTTCCTGCTCTGTTTCTTTATCGGCGATGGTTACAGGAGTGTTATCTTCTTTAATGTCAATCTTAATCTCCTGGTCAAAATATTTAAGTGCCACTTTAGCTCCGGCTTTTGCAGCTTCGATTGCGGTTTTTAATTCGTCTGACATCTATTTAGCTAGGGACTTAATTACTGATATTACTTCGTCTCTTTTTTCTTCCATAATTCTTTTTTCATTAGCTTCCAAGTTCAGACGAAGTAGCGGTTCTGTATTTGAAGTCCTAACTGAAAACCGGAAGTTAGAATAGGAGATTGCTACTCCGTCCATTGTGTCTAATCTCCCGTCCTTATACTTTTCTTGAAGAGCCTCAAGAATTTCCGGAGCGTTTGTGACTTTGAAATTAAATTCGCCCGATTCATAACCTCTGGTATTCTCCTTTACTATTTCTGACAATGGTTTTCCCTCATCTCCCATAGCTTTAAGCACCATAAGAATTACCGGCATTTGAGACTCAGCATTGCCTGTTTCTCTGAAGAAATAATGAGCAGATGACTCACCGGCAAATATGCCTCCCGATTTATTCATAGCTTCAGTAATATATGCATGACCTACGCGAGTTACAACCATCTTTCCGCCATTTTCTTCAATTATTTTTTTAGGCGTTGCTAGATATCTAATATCAACATAGACTGTGCTGCCAGGATTATCTTTAAGTAAACTTTTTGCAACAATAGAAGTTATGGCGGTTGGCGGAACAATATCCCCTTTCTCATCAATAAAAAAGAGCCTGTCGCCATCGCCATCTGGTGCAAGACCCAGATCTGCCTTCTCTTGAATTACTCTCTTCTGAAGATCTACTAGGGTTTCTGTTTGTAAGGGATCCGGCTGGTGAGCAGGGAATGTCCCGTCAAGTTCAAAATTCATTCTAACTAAATCCTGAGGAAACTTCTCAAACAACGCTTCAATGTATTGAGATCCCATGGCGTTTGCAGGATCAGCTACGATTTTAAATTTTTTAATTTCCCCGCCTCCAGCAATTTTATGTGCGTTATTTACTTCCTCCTCCAAAATCCCTGTCTTTTTAATAACGCTTCCCGGGGAGGAAGAGGGCTTCGGTAGTTCATTAGCAATTGCTATTTGCTTGACCTCATCCATGCCAGTTGATTTGCCTATCTTTATCAGCCCATTGGGACCTCTTTTTACAAATTTTACTCCGTTCCATTCAGGAGGATTATGTGAGGCAGTTATTTGCATTCCGTACTCATATCCGTAATTATAAACAGCGAAATAGAACGTGGGCGTAGATACTATTCCTATATCAATAACATTGGCGCCTAGGCTAATGAGGGTTCCTATTGCTTTTTGTGTCAAAGAGGGCGAAGATATTCTCATATCGGTACCAACAACAACTGTTAAGCTCTCATTTTCAGACTTACCTTTCTTAAAAAAACTATAAATTGCGGAGACTATTACTACAATGTTTTCCTCGTTGAGTTCTTCGGGATATAGACCGCGGATATCGTATCCTTTAAAAATGTGCGGAGGAATCGTCATGACGATTTGATTAGTTTAAATCGGAGAGGAGGATAATGTCAAGATGATGACCGAGTGGCATTGTTAAATTGCTGGTTTTCATTTTTTCGTCAAGCTCGGCAAGCTCTAGAAACACTTTCTTCAGCTGATCCTCGGTCCACAGGCTCGACTGCGTTTTTAATTTTGAAATCTGCCAGGGTTGCATTCGCTTAAATTCGGAAAAATCCGAATAGTTATTCGCTTTCATAATCAGGAGCTGACGAACTCTTCGAACAAGTCCAAATAAAACCTGTTCCGCTTCAAATGTTTTCAAAACTTCTTGAAGAAGTTCTAGGGTTTTTCTCGATTTGGGTTCAAAAGTATCTAAAAAAGCATAATAAAACTTTGGAAATGAGAAATTAAAAACCTGGACATCTTTTGCAAATTTCTTTTTTGAAAAATCTGCTTCGCCCCAAAGAATTACGCTAGTATTCTTATCTTTTTCAAATCTCTCAAGAAGATTCCAGACTTTTGCCTCAGGTTTTATTTTCGAAAAATCCTCCAGAACTATAGTTTTTAGTTCGGTGAATAAACTTTGTCCGGAAAGTGTTTCATCAAGCTCAGCGATCGTAGCTTTTTTGCCGTCAAGACGAAGAATATTCTGCTTTTCTTCCAAAAGCTCGGTTAGTTTCTTCCTCGACGCGACAATATCTTCCCCACTAACAACATAAATCATAAATACACCCTCCAGGTGGATTAGCTTGACACCTACTCTTCTTTCATCATCTTAAACAATCTATCTACTTCCCGACTAATACGTCTCCCGTGACTCTTATGCGGCAGCAGTGAACCTGAGAAGTTCTTAGGTATGTGAAGTAGTTCGTGAATCAAAACTTTCGTTTTATTATCATCTGAAAGCTTATCAAATTTCTCAGATAATACTTCTATAACGTAAGCAGGTTCAACGCCCAAGACCTCCTGAAATATTTTGGGAAATGACCAAATCCTTGCATGCGCCCGCGCTTTTGATTCATAGGATCTGTATGCAAAAACCCGAGGAGACTTAACATGATCAAGTCCAAGCAGTCGGGCTAGTATATTTAACTCTCTTTGTAGCTTGAGGTCTCTCTGCCAGCGCATGTTTCGAGTATACAGTATAGAGTATTCTGTATCCAATATTACGCAACCCTCCGGGTTGATTAGGTTGGAACCCTTCCTTTATCTTATCCCGAGTAGCGTTTTGAAATAGTTCTTAAGTAGTCTTGAGTCAAACGAAAGCTGCGGGATGAAACTTGCAGATACGAAATTTAGTTTTGGGGCGGACTGAGCCCCGGCTCCGGCCCGCTTCGCCGGAGCTTCAGCGAGGCGAGCGAGAGCGAGGGGCCCGTGCGAAGGGTAGCGAGACAGCGGCGGAGCCTCAATTGGATCTCCTTTTATCTTTTGCACCCCTTGATATGTTAATCCGTAATTTGTAAAACTCCCGTTCTTAAGAAAAGTAAATTTATCAAAGGGGCCGCCATTTGATTCCAGGATAAAGGGAGTAACTGCTACTACTCTCGGGTCTTTTCCCCAGATTTCCGTCATAGACATTCTAAAATATTCTGAAATAACACTTTGAGGGAGGACATCTGCATTCCACCCGGTTTCAGTAATAAAAACAGGTATAGTTCTACCCGATAATCTTTCGATCAAATCCACCTCAAATTTGTATGTCAAAGTTCCTTCCGTCTCGCTTGTCGAAGGTGCTTGCGAAAAATTTGGGTTTGGATAAGAGTGACTTGAAAATCCGTCAATTTTTTTGAATACGTCGGAATTTGCTCCATGCATTCTCCTTAGATAAACGAGATTATCGAGATATCGCCGGCCGTCATTTGGGGACGCGTTATCCAGCCCACCTGCGACTATAAAAAAGTCATGGCTTCGAGCCTTAAATGCATCAACCGCATATGATACAAAATCTGCGTATTCAGAAGGTGCAGGCGGTTCTCCTCCCCATTCGTCGAATCGATTAACCTCATTAAAAAGAAGCACATAGCGGTTTTCTGTAGGCCAATCGAGTGAATTCAGAAAATTTGCAAAATCTACAATATCAAAATCATTTGGTTTCCTCCAAACACTGGTATCTTTGTAATAGGGTTCAGTTGCTACTCGAATTAATGGAATCACATGATGTTTTCTCGCGTCATCCATAAATTTCTGCCACTTTTCAAGGTCCCGATCACCGTATTGGATTGGAATAGTTACATATCCCCAGTCTCCACCTGATGAATTGATAAGTTCTGCCGCTTTTGGAACTTCATAGGTAAACAGAATATGAATTCCAAAAATATTATTTGCTCGACTCACTGGATCATATGTGGCGCCTGCATTTTGGG
>CAYIRD010000026.1:0-11779 GCA_964365755.1 uncultured Gammaproteobacteria bacterium
TAATTCGATTGCGAACAGTCTCGGAAATTGCAATTAACTTATCCGGTCTTCTTGCTGCTATCTTATCCCAAAATCTAAGATATGAAACTATTGGAAAAGATATTATTCGAAAAAATGGGTTTGAAAAATAATCTTCATAGCCGCTCCAAAGATACCTTGTAGGTGTTAATACTATCGAAACATGCTTCGTATGGGGTTTTGTAATTATTCCTTTTGCAGCTTCTGAGGTTACCGAGATTACCAAATCGTAACCATCGAAATTGAAATTTTCGAATGCAATAGGCATAAGCGTTGCAAGTGCTTCGTGGAAAGAGGCGGCAAACGGGAGTTTTTGAAGAAAGGAAGTCCGAATTGGGATCTTTTTTGCCCAGGAAGCCCGGTCTTCTTTATAGACTGATGTAAATAAAACAGAATCTGGAAAAATCTTTCGAAGTGCTACTATTACACGCTCCGCCCCACCCCACTTATTCACCCGGTCATATACTAGAGCTACTTTCATGGATGAAATTATAGCAGAACGTAGGTACTGAACTTTGGTTGTGGCTAATTAAATCTCTCTTCTAAAAACTGTGGTGTGTGCGCCCGGACCATAGTAGTTTGGAATCACCCCTGCTTTTTCATAACCCATTCGTATATAAAAAGGGTGACCGGTAAGAACATGGCGCGGTCCACTATCAAGAATTACTTCTGTGCAACCCTTTGAGCGCGCCAAGCTCTCCACAGCATTGAGCAATGCGGTCCCCACTCCCTTTCCACCCTGATAGTCTCTGTGAACGTATGCATTAACAAGCTCGCCCGGCTTTTCAGTCTTTGAGAAAGGCAGAAGCTCATTTTTTGGACTCGCAAATCCCATTGTTCCAATTACTTGCCCATCGGGAGTTTCTGCAACAAAGTTAGTTCTATCAAGAGTTCCATCAAGGCTTCCTACAAGATTCTTCATATCTTGGTCAAGCTCCTCATGGTCGAGACCTGTTTCCGGATCTCTAACCCACATCTCCAAAATTTCCCTTACTGCCGGTAAGTCTTCCTCTTTCATCAATCTCACTCTCCCATTAAATTTCTCCACCTCTTGTGTGCTGAGGGTTGCAGGTATCATCCCTGTTTCTTTTGATTTTGCTTGACCTCTATGGTCTTCTAGGCTTGTCATAGCTATCTTTTATTTTACTTTTTAAACGGATAATAAGTGTTATGTCCCGTTAGTCGGGCTACTGCATCCATAAATTTCTCAATCTCTTCAGTAGATCCCTTATGTGCGATATGGTAAATTTTGCAAGCGACGCCCCATTCCTGCTTACTATGATCTTCAGATAAAATATACCATCCGGGTTCAAGAGTAAATTGAAGCAATGGAATTTCTTGATTGTCCAGTTTTACATCAAATGAATGATAAGGTAGTCCAGATCCCCCCTCGCTATCTTCTGTATATGGTAATATTTTCTTAAATTCATTAAGCTTTGACAATTGATCCTGAGTTACATTTTGAAGATCCTCAACAAACGGCCCGCTTTTCTCTTCTATATAATGATCTTCTTCAGCAATTACGGTCGCGTTTTGACCTGGAAAGACTGAACGTACAAATTCCCTTATATCATCAACAGCAACATTGATACCCTTAAGCGCGTCAAACTCCGTACCAAGTTCAAATTCTGCTCTGTGTGTTTGAGGAAACCCTTTGATATGTAGGCCAATAGTAGATTCGTACTCAATTCCTGTGGTAATATCCGGAGTTGCCCCTGGAATCATATCAAAGCTAACAGCTGAAACTCGTGGACTTGCTCTTCTCAATGCATCATTTAATTTCATAAGTCGCTGCGGAAATTCTGGGCTGAAACCAGCACGAGCCACAAGCGAATGGCTTGCCATTTCTGTCAAGCTTTTTTGTTCACCACTAACAATTAATTGCTTTTCATCTTCTGATCTTGTCATAGCTTTGATATTATACGCTTTATTATAGGCTTGTTCAACCTAATGAATCGTAGACACTGAGGGTTTGGGATGCCATTTGTTTCCATGAGAATTTTTTGGATTGTTTTTTGCCCTGGTCTATAAGCTCTCTGCGCGAGCTTTCGACAAGCGAGCAGGCAAAATTTATTTTCTGTTTTATATCATTTATATCGTTAGGATTGCAATAAATTGCGCTATTTCCGCAGATTTCTCGATGAACAGGGATATCGGATACTATAACCGGCGACCCACACTCCATCGCCTCAACAGCCGTCAGCGAAAATCCCTCCGAGAAGGAGGGAACCACTGTTGCGGTCGCATTCGAATACAGCGAGACAAGATCAGAATCGCTTACATTTTCTAGTAATAGAACATTCGGTTCTATATTTAAGTTTTCGATTTGTTTTAGAATCCTTTTGAAAAAATAATCCCTCTTTCCCACCAGAACAAGTTTAATATCATTATTTTCGTAAAGAAAATCCTTAAATGCCAAAAGTAGCCCTTCCACATTTTTGTGAGGATAAAAGTTACCAACTCGCAATAAATACCGGCCTTCAATCTGCTTTTGGCTATTTCCGCCAAAGGCGGATCGGCCTTTGGCCGAGGCTCCGGATGCGAAGCCGCCTTCGTACGTAACTTCAATTTTTGAAGGATTAATATTTATGTATGTTTTTATTAAATCATCGCGGACAGCATTGGATGGAACAATTATTTTTTTAGATCTATAAACGACATTTGATAGAACTGCATGATACCCAAGTCTTTTCACAAAATAAATCGGGTAGGGCAGGGTGGAGGCTCTACCAGTATTGTGTCTGTTAACGATAAGATCGTGGATTGTAACAATAAATGGCTTGTAATAAAAGATAGGTACCGAGAAGTATGGAAAATGAACAAGATCCAAATTCTCTCCATTGAGAATTTTAGGAAGACTTACCTGCTCGGCAATGCCGTGCCAGCTCACATTCGTTCGAACAATTGACATTTGACCTTTGACAATTGACTTTATGGAAGCTTCGTCCTGCGATAAAACAAATAGAACATATTCGTTTTTTTTATCGATGGCTGAAAGGTTTGTAACTAAATTTCGAATATATCTCCCCACTCCGGTTTCATTCCACAATCTGCAGTCGATGCCAATCTTCATGTTAGTATTCAGTATTCCGTATACAGTATCCAGTATGATTCATACTCAATACTGAATACTCGATACTCTATACTTATTAAATCTTTATCCCAGAAAGAAATTTCTTTATATTGATTCCTGATAAAACTATGGCTCTAACCATTCTGGGATACTTATTCTTATAGTGCTTGTCATAAAAAATTCTCATGGCGGCAAACCTGGCTTCATGTGCGCGTTTTCGAGTTTCATCATTTGCTGTCGAAATATGTTTGGACTGTTTCTTAATGCCGCCGGAGGCTCCTTTATAGTGAAGTATTTCAAATTGGGGAACAAAATATATTCTCCAACCCTTCTCTTTTAATCTGTAGCAGAAATCAAGATCATCTCCGTACCAGAAAAAATCTTCATCCCACCACCCTTGCCTGCCGGCAGGCAAGGCTACCTCTTCACCTGCTTCTCTTCGAACCAACATAAATGCACCGGCCAGCGCGTCGATCTCATGCGCCTGACCAAGATTTAAATGTTTTAAGTTATAGCCAGAAAAAGGCTCGAAAGAAAAAATTTTTGACAAACCAGCAAAGTGGGCTATGGCCCTGATTGGCGTGGGGAATCCACGGTGTGCAGCGTCATCTAGCATTCCATTTGGAAGTCTTACAAAACATGTTGCAGCCCCTGCGTCTTTATTCTCCTCCATAAATTCGACCATCCCGTCAATCGTATTGTCATAAACAACAGTATCTGAGTTTAAAAATAAAACATATTTTCCATCCGCTTCTTTCACACCGATATTATTCGCAGCCGAAAACCCTACATTCTCTTTATTTTCTATAATTTTGAATTTTGACTTTAAATTTTGACTTTTGACTTTTAACTTTTGAATTTCCTCGACCGAATCATCCTCTGAATTATTATCAACAACGATAATTTCATAAGAGTTTTTTTTAATGGTTCGAATAAGAGACTGGATGCACTCGGTAGTTAAATCCCGCGTATTGAAAGAGACAATAATAATAGATACATCAACAGATTTCATATTTCTCTAATTCCTCGAATCTTTCTCGAATATATTCGAATTAATTCGATCGGTATTCGATACCATTCGAGAACTATACCTGGTTACAGGTTGTTCCAAACTGTATTCAAATTATTGCCGATTACTTTCCAAGAATATTCATGCTCCACAAGCTCTCGCGCATTCTTTGCTAATCTCTTTCTAAGTTCTAAATCATCAAGCATGTTCTCAAGTTTTGGTTTAAACTCCGAACCTTCAATTACAACAATCAAATGTTCACCATCTTTGACATCCAGACCTTCAAGTCTCTGAGGCAAAGATATAACAGGAACGCCTAAGGCCATGCTCTCCAAAACCTTAAAGTTTGTCCCTCCCCCAAGTCTAATAGGCGCAACCATTACGTCCGCCTTATCATATTCGCTCTGGATCCTTGGGACGAATTCGCGAATTATAACTCTTTTATCATCTGCAAATTTTAAATCCTGTGCTTTTTTACCGACAATAGTAAGTGTTATCTTGTTGTCCAATTCGCGAAAGACGGAATTATAAAAGTAATTAATTGCATCCACGTTTGGAAAATAAGTAAAATTTCCAACAAATAGAAGTTTAGTACCTTTTTTCTGTTTTGGAGCGCTAAATTTTAATTCGTCTATATCAACCCCGTTTCTTATCACTTCACACTCGTCAACATATTGCTTAATTATATTCGCATCAATATTAGATACTGCTACACAGAGATCTGCTTTTTTGAATAAAAATGTCTCCTCTGTCTTAATTTTATCTACCTGGAGATTAAATAGCGGCTTAAGAAGAAAATTCGCCTTTTTTGCATACTCAGCGTAGAGCGCGTATTCAATATTTTCAGTACCAAATATTTGCCTGACGCCAAGTTTTCGAATTTCGTCAGAAATGTAAAAAGATGTGTAAAAGGACTCAAAATGAACAATGTCAATTTTCTTATCCGTGATAATCCGTAATAAATCCGTGGCAATCTCAGAAGTAAAATAAAGAGTCTTAAAAATAGAATTGCCTCTAAGTAATCCTAATAAGTTGTTTGGGTCATGAACTTGCTTACGAGCCGCTGTCCCAACAACTTCCACTCCGATTTTTTCCATCTCGACAACAGAATCGCGCCACGAATTATCTCTTACGAACGAAAAGAGATACTTTTTAATATCTTGACCAGAATATTTGAGCATGTGATAAGCACGATTCTTGCCCCCCGTGTTAGTAGGAAATGGAAAGTCATAAGTGACAAACAACACCTTTTTCATCTCAATTTTAATATCAAATATTCCTTGCTTGATGCAACTTGATCATACATAGTTCCGAACCCGCTAAAATCACTTGGGGTTGGGTTTGCAATTACTAAATGCGTGGCGCCACGCTCAATTAACTTTTCGATTGGTTCTTGGAATGTAGGCCAGCCGCGTCTTGCGGTCGTATTTAGCAAGGTGGTACTCCCATCATGCGGGGCGATTACAATTGCATCTTTTGGTAATATTTCGTCTGCTTTTTTCCCAGCCGCAACCATTCCTCTATCATTAATGTTAAAGTAGTCGCGAACCAACATCCATGAAAAATAAAAGGAAGACAAAATAACTATTCCAATAATAAAACCTGCAATAATCCTGTTGTTTCTTTTTGCTAATATATCGAACAACGTAGCTGCCCCAAGACCTGCAAAAATGCTAACTGTAGGGATAATTGCGATTTGATAATAATCATGTTGTACATTTCCTGTTGCAATAACCGAAACAAAAAGAGCCGATGAAGCTGCAAATGACAAAAAGAACCAAGCGTTCTTATTCCTTACCACCTGCCACGTGCCAACCGCCACGAGCAAAAAACCTACATACCCCAGTATTAATTTTGTTACTCTTTCAAATCCTATCCATCTAAAAAATGCTGGTCTAAATCTTATGTTATTACTGTTAAAAAGCCAGTCTGATGCAGGAATACCCTCGGTGAAATGCCCTATCCACCACCGCCAAAGAAGAATTGGCGCAACTGATATAATTGCAAATACCCACAACTGCCATTTTTTTATAAAATCGAATCCAAACTTTCTCCACGTCAAATAAGCGATCGGTAGAGTGAAAAACAACGCATACGGCTTCAGCAGAAGAGCTAAGGCCGTAAATGTGACTGCCAATCCATACTCAATACTCAATACTGAATACTGAATACTCTTTTTCGATAGCCACCTATCGAAAAAATAAATTCCGGCAAGGATTGATGCTGCCATTGACGGATCTGGTAAAATACTTCGCCCATAGAATATTGAGAAAGGCAAGAATAGGTAAAAGAAACTAGCGAAAAATCCTGCCATTTCACTTGCATATTTCTTCGTCAGCAAATATACAAAATACGCTCCAGCAAGAGTCGAAAAAATAGAGATTAGTCTGCCCCACTGCTCCAAACTCAAAAGTCTAATACACCCTCCAGGTGGATTAGCTTGACACCTCACGGCAGAACTGTGAAATAGCCCTGCCTGCAAAGCATTGTATATAGGGAACTCTACGAATCTGTACCCGTGTGGATTATCCTTACCTGACTGGATATTGGATATATCAAAATACTTGGGGTATAGAAGATTTATTCCTTCCCGAGCAAAAACTGTTGAAACCGCATTCGTATCGCTTTGTCTGAATGCATGCCAATCAGCCACCGGATTATCAAATCTGTATAGTCGAACCAAAAACCCAAGCACAAAAATCCCCACCAAAACCCAATTAATCCGCCTCATTAGCTTTATTCTAGTTCATTTTGTACCATCAATCAAACTCTCTGGTATAATCACGAAAAATGGAAAAGGAACCTATTCTCCCCTCTCAAAAAATAAATCTTGCTGAGTTTGCGCAAAATCCGCGGGATTTGATGAAAGAGGCAGATCGACTGCACATTCAGGTTGCGAGAACCGCAATTTTAAGTCGAGGCTTAGAAGGAGCAATGCAATACGGACCTATGTTTCTGTCTTTCTGGGCTTATAGAATTCGCGGTGCTGACAGAGCAAGAGCTCTTAAGTCGTCATATTTTTGGTTAAGACATGTAGATGATATCGCCGATAAAGATAAACCATTACCCTACGGTTATTCTTCTAGAAGAATCTTCCTTTTGGAAAAAAGAGAACTTGCGAAGGCGATTATGGAGGGCACTACTGATGTTTCTGGCGACAGAGAAGATATTCTGCTTATGGATTTTGCATCCGCAACCAGAAAACTGGGCATTGATTTAAGTCAAGAGACTTTGGCGATTTTAGATACCATAATTTTTGATGAGGAAAGAACCCGAACTGGTAGAGTTCCCACGCGAGCAGAATTAGATAACTATTTCGATAAATTGGATTTTGCCTGCGTAGAAGGAGGTCTAAGGTTGGCTGGCGAAAACTATGATAGGCAAGGGGTTGCTGATATAACTCTAGCAGTCCGGACAATGTTTAATCTTAGAGACCTAACGAAAGATTTAAAAGTTGGAATAATTAATATTCCCTCGGAGGATATTGAAAGTTACGGGATAGATTTAGATATATGCAGAAATGCATCTAGTCTTTCAGAGCTTTTGCGTTATGATGCCATTAGAAGGTGGTATCAGGATCAGGTTTCCACTTGTTCATCCCATATGGAGCGGGCAGAGAAAACTTTGTCCACTATACAGCTGAAGCCAGAGGTACGATTCGCCTTATCCTTTAATTCAAAAAGGGTAGTAAAAAACAAGCTTCGAAAATTCAACCGGTTATTGGCTACATACTAACCTTAGTTCCACCCGAAGGGTGGATTAGCTTGGCACCTCACGGCAGAACTGTGAAATAGCCCTGCCTGCAAAGCATTGTATATAGGGAACTCTACGAATCTGTACCCGTGTGGATTATCCTTACCTGACTGGATATTGGATATATCAAAATACTTGGGGTATAAAAGATTTATTCCTTCACGGGCAAAAATTGTAGATACGGCATTAGTATCTGATTGACGAAATGCATGCCAATCCGCAACCGGATTATCAAACCTATACAGCCGAGCCACAAATCCAAGCACAAAAACGCTAACTAGGATCCAAGAAGCCCTACTCATAAGCTTAATTCTAATTCATTTACTATGTGTTATCAAACATAGTCATGAATGTTATAATGAGCTAATGCAAGCCAAAGGTATTAGTTGGGTGGGCACACGAACAGATAAATTTGATAAGACAGTTGAATTTTTCGAGAAGATTCTAAATGCTAAAAAAGTAATAGAAGAACCTGGCTTTGCCGCTCTTGATTTGCCAAACGGCGACACAATCGAAGTGTTTGTAAACGATTACGAAACGCATAAACACTTTACAACTGGTCCTGTTGTGGGATTCGATATTGACGATATCAAAAGTGCGGTGAGCGAGTTTGAAAAAATGGGAATAGAGATAATTGGCGGAATCCAAGGAGATCCAAAGCGCTCTCAATGGGTACACTTCAAAGGTCCTGATGGTAATATCTACGAACTCAAATGGAGAGCAAAAACCAGATAGTTATTGCGAGAGGATGTTGATGGGGTGGCCGTCTTTGAAGCGAATTACTTCTTCAATGCTGCCATCATCATGGAATTTGAAAACACGGTCAGTGAGGGAGGTTCCGGCAAGACTCAGTGCTTCAGGCAGATTCGAATGTATATAAACTTGAAGATTGTCGTTTTGGAATGCAAACCATAACGCATCAGAAAGACCGACCGGGAATATCCATGCCTCTCCGTTTCTGATAGGTACATCTACAAAGCGGAACCGAAGATCATTGCGAGACCAGGAATCGGAGTAAAGCTCATCTATCGACACGAAAAACTTCTGAACTTTTTGTTCTGCAGTATTCCAATCTCCGTGAATTTGCTGTACCTGAATAATGTGGAAAAGTGAAAAAACAGCTATTAAAATTCCTATGCTCATATATGCTATATCTTTCCCATAAGAAAGAAGAAACTCAAAGACCTTTCTTACTACCAAAGCAGCTATTAAGATAATTCCCAAAGTTGGAAGATAACTATATCTTGAGGTAATATTCCCAAGGCCCAAGAATGGTAGTAACGCGATTATAAAGAATAGGAGTCCAAATAAAACAATCTTCCTTTCATCGATCGAAAGATATTTTGGCACTACCCTATAAGCACCATATACGGCAAGCACGATCAGAGGAATTAAAATTAGGGCTAATAAAATATTATCTCGAAAGTTCATTCGTAGTACAGAATAAATTGAGAATGAAGATGGACCTAAAATTGTTAAAAGAAGATATCCTACTAGGTTGCCTACAACATTAAAAGGGAGCTTTAGAAGATTATAGCTATAGTCCCCTGAGAACCAATGACTTTGGGAAATAAACCGTACAAAAAGATAAATTAGAACCGGAGCAAATAATAGCAGATGGTTCGTTTTTTTAATTATTTTGCCCGCTTCTCCAAATCCCTCTTGCGAGATTTTGTAAGCAAGAATTAGAAGCGGAGTTACAACCCCAACCTCATGAAATAGAAAACCCAGTGATATAAAAGTTATAGAAGCAATATAATATACAAGTTTTTGCTTCTCTTGCCAAAGTATAAACGCCAAAAGTGCTAGAAATGCAAAAGCGGCGTTAAAGAGGTACCCTATTGAAGAAATCCAGAAAACCGCCTCGGAGTATCCGCTCATTAAAAGGAACGAAAGCGCACCAAGGCCCGAAAGAATATTGCTCTTAAGAATTTTTCTTGCGAATAAAAAGAATAGCGCTGAAACTACAAAGTGCAAGAAAAGAGAAACTATATGGTATATAACCTGGTTAAGCCAGAACGTAGAATACATTGCTGAGAAGAAAATCTTGGTTCCAGGACGGAAAAAGAACCCTTGAGAATCTAAGAAATAATGATATATTCGTGAGAAAACAGATTTACATGAAGAGTAATCACAATCAGCGGCCCATCTAAACCAAGTAAAGTCATCTCCGGTAAAATAGTTATTAACCATCGGCGAGAAGATGACAATGGTAGCTAAAAAGAGATAGAATATGAAAGCATATGTTGAGACTGCGGCATTCCTAAGCTCATTGTAAAGATTTATGGGCTTCTTCTGGTAGAGAGCTAACGTTCCTAAAACTATACCTGTCAGAATCCAAAGCGAAAAAGCGATCTTTGAGGCTTCAAAAACATCAATAAGCGTTGCGTTAAATGCAAGCCCTATAACACCTGCGGCATAACCTAAAGCAAAGTTTTTAACGACCTTATTTCTTACTTCAGGTAGTATTTTCTTTATATATATACCAATTGTTAAGAATATGCCAAAAAACGAGGCAAGGCCTAAAAGGCCGGTTTCACCCAGCACTCTAAGGTAATTATTATCAACTGCAAGACTAACCGACCCGTATCCGCTTCCCAAGAAAACGTTTTTTGCAAAAACATCAAGAGTTCTCGGCCATTCTCCCTGAAATCTAGTGGTAAACGATAAATCATACGCAGAGGCTCTTTTTACTATAAAATTTCCGTGCAAAATAACGACTTGGGCAGATAAAGAAGCTTCCTCATCAGGATCAAGCTCGTAGAAAAAATTTCCCAATCTTTTGACAACCGGAGACAATGAAAGATTTATATATCCGGTTCCTTGAGGTAAATTCTCACCTGTTGATATATTGCTGGCCGTGACAACCGGCACTTCGGCGGGAAATTTAAGCGGCTCGCCTGTTGGTGTTGCATCAAGATCTAGAATCTCATCAATTTTTCCGCCACGCATTGTGTGTTGAACTTCACCTAAATCTTTTACAAAACTCTGTCCGATTCTCTTATCTTTGAACTCTGAGAATGGAACATATTTTACGTTTCCTACTGCATTTCCGGTTTGAGCATCCACTAAAACATCAGTCTTTCTGACTGTACTCCCGAATCTTGCAAAGATTGACGGCTGGAAGATGAAGAAAAGAATAGCCAGCAATAAAACTCCCGGAATAAATACAAAAAGCAATTTCCTTTTTACAAACAAAAGCACAAAGAAAAGTGCAATAAAAAGTACAACAAAAGAGACCCTTGAAACGGTCCAGAAAAGAACTATCCCGCCTAAAAATATGGCCATGGCAAGGCCCAATTTTATTAGCCGGTTCCTGAATGCAAAAAATAAACTGCTAAGTATTGAGATGACAAGCACAAGATATGCTGCAAAATCATAGTGGCCGGCAAAAGTGGAGGGAACGCGTGAAAGAGATGAAAGTCTAATGGGAATGCCTTTAGCGAATTCCTCGTTCATTGTAAGATAAGCTGGAAATCCCGCGAACTTTTGTCCAATTCCATAAAGGGCCACGGCTAAAAGAGTTAGGACTAATACGGCAATCGCGTATTTTAAGAAGTTCTTGTCGCGCATAGCAGAGTAGGCGATGAAAAATAAGCTCATATATTCAATGTGTCTAACATATGCAAGGTAGGATACATTGGCGAATACATTTGCCATTGTCGGGAAGAGCAAGACTATTCCATGAATTGTTGCGATAGCGCCGATTATCCAATAAACAAGAATTGGTATCGTAAGTGGAGTTTTAAGAGTAATTTTCTTTCTAAACAATAGAGCTAACCAAATGAGCAGGGTGAAAACAACCACAAAATCCTCTGCCCTCACATATACCCAGGTATTGCGAACATCAAGAAGCGGTATTTTAGGGTACAACGGGATAAAAACCAGTAGGAACAAAGTCAAAACAAACAAAATATTGTCTGAAA
>CAYIRD010000027.1:0-8390 GCA_964365755.1 uncultured Gammaproteobacteria bacterium
CGTAGCGTAACGGTTATCGCGCTTCCATGGCATGGAAGAGATTAGGGGTTCGATTCCCCTCGGGTCCACACGCAAAATTTGCGGGGTAAACATGGAAGGGGTTGAGAGTTCAAATCTCTTCCGGTCCACATATTATTCTGGGAGCGATGTGGTTACGAACCAAATTAGTAATACTCCAAATAACAAGAGAAAAGTTTCATAAACAATATAGTTCTTTCTCTTTTCATGATGTAGCTCCGGGATTAGATCTGAAGCAGCAATGTAAATAAAGAATCCTGCTGTTAATGCAACTAAGATTGGGATGTAGGGTTCAATAGTTTGCCCTAGTGAATATGTTAGTAAAGCACCAATAATTGCCGCAACTGCGCTTGCTATATTTACCATAATAATTTTTCCTTTTTTAAGTCCTTTATGAATCATTAATCCAAAATCCCCAATCTCCTGAGGTATCTCATGAGCAAAGACGGCAATTGCCGTTGTAATTCCAAGTGGTATGCTTACCATGAATGTTGCGGCAATTAGCATTCCATCTAGAAAGTTATGCATTGTGTCTCCAAAGATTATCAGGGGTAGTGTTGATTTTGACTCTTTTTCATCATGATATTCTTCATGATGGTGGAACCAGTGGATAAAACGCTCTGTAAGAAAAAAGATCACTATTCCAATAAGTGTCCATAGAAATATATCAATGCCAAGCTTCTCCCCCTCATGCGCTGCTTCCGGTAATAAATCGAAAAATGCACTTCCCAAAAGAACTCCTGCGGCAAAAGAAGCAAGGAAATGCGAGATTTTGATCGCGAATTTTTCTTTCGACAACAGCAAAAACCCTCCGGCAAGCGCTCCTATGCTTCCTACAAGGGTGAATATCAATATGTATTCTAGCGTTGACATGAAATAATTATACCCGAATTGCTTTTGTCCATCAAACGAGCTTGAGTTTTGCCACGAGTGAAAGTAAAATATAAAGTGAGCATATGTATTCCGTGTATTTCCTTAGGAGTCTAGTAAGTAATGAAATATATGTTGGAGCTACAGGAAAAAGAGTCGATAAGCGTTTAGGCGAACATAACATAGGGTCAAACGACTGGACCAGAGCTAATAAACCATTTAAAGTTGTTTACTACGAGTCATTCGTCTGTAAAACTGACGCATTAATCAGAGAAAAATTCTTTAAGTCTGGAGTAGGAAGGAAATTAAAAAACTTAATAGTTAACAATTTCGGAGACTAGTTCATCGGTAGAACGCTCGGTTTGGGACCGAGAAGCACGGGGTTCAATTCCCCGGTCTCCGACAAGCGTAGTTTCCGCCAGAGGCGGATCAGCCTTTGGCTGACATCGGTAGAACGCTCGGTTTGGGACCGAGAAGCAGGAGGTCCAATTCCTCTCGCCCCGACAACCTCTAGAAATGGATGTGTTGGAGTTCGTCGGGATACAAATTAGCGTTCAGCATGACGTTAGAAATTATTGCACCATCGGGTCCTCCCTCCATTTGGTGCAATATTCCCGGATCTACTCTAAAAAACTCCGGAGCCCAATAGCCTTCATCTCCCTCAACGTGATGTATTTTAAAACTTCCAAATAGCTTTTCGTAATACTCGTACATACCAAGAGGGTATCTACTCATCGTTTCATCCAATTCCACAGTTTGTGCAGTTTCAAGTTCCAGCGCATCTTTAAGGTCATTCGCAGGTAATTTAGGAGGGTGTCCATGTCCTTCTGATGTCCATGCGTTTGGACCAAGATAAGCAATCAGAAGCCTATTCCGTCCGCGCCTCATATCAACTCTATAGACAGACATTGATCCATCATGGCCATTGGTTATTGGTATTTCACTGACTTCGAAATCAGAAGGACAAACCACTATCTTGTCAGGTTTCTCTTCAAATGAAAAAGTTTGCAAGCCTTGTCGTCTCAAATCAAATAGTCTTGCCTCTTCAGATTCATCAACAACCGTAATAAACGGAGCTCCTCTAAGCCACTCCTTTGTTATAAGAGGCTTCTGTCGAAGTGTTTCGCTCGATCTCCCTGTGTGTAGCGGAGATGAAAATCCGGCAAATGCTGACTCTACTTGCCTTCGAAAATTCTCGTTCATACGAATTTTTATCTTACAGAAATTACAAAGCTGTGTCAAATACTTTTGTCTTCCAGATTGTGTAGTCGTGGATGGTTAAAATCCAAAATAATATATCCGAGCCCATCACGGTTGTTTAATTATACCTATTTTAGTATAATTTTTGGGTTGTGCGGGGTTAGTACACCGGTAGTATGTCACCCTTCCAAGGTGAAGAAGCCAGTTCAATTCTGGTACCCCGCTCCAAAGCTCTTGTTGAAAAACACGCAGTTTCACATTACAATTTGTAGTTAGTGGAAATCAACGAATCTCCAAAAACCCGTAATATTCCAACTGTTTTTATAATTTTTGGTGCAACAGGAGACTTAATGGGGAAAAAAATTGTTCCTGCCTTATTACATCTATATAAGAAAGGGAAATTCCCAAAACTATTTAAAATAATCGGTTACTCAAGACGAAATCTTTCTGAAGAACAATTTGTTGAATTTGTTCGTGATATCATAGTGAAGTTCACAAAGGGAACAATTACAAAAGAAGATTTAGAGAAATTCCTATCATATTTTCTATTTCACCAAGGGCGCTTTGATGATATTAGTTTTTATAAAAGCCTTGCCGCGCGTCTTGGTATAATTGACGGCGAATGGAGTGTCTGTTCAAATAAGCTATTTTACCTTGCAGTTCCGCCGAAATATTTTAAAGGCATATTTGAACGCCTCCATGATTCAGGATTAACAATTCCCTGCGGTCCGGATGAGGGGTGGACAAGAGTTATAGTTGAAAAACCCTTTGGTCATGATTTAAAAACTGCTGAGGAGCTAGACATGCTTCTAGCAAAATTATTCAAAGAAGAGCAAATATATAGAATTGACCATTATCTTGCAAAAGAGATGCTTCAGAATATTTTGACGTTTAGGTTTGCAAACAATCTTTTTGAAGAGGAATGGGGAAACAAACTTATCGAAAGAATCAATATAAGAACTTGGGAGTCAATTGACGTAAAAGACCGCGGGTCTTTTTATGACGGTTTAGGAGCATTAAGGGATGTGGGACAAAATCATTTACTTCAAATGTTGGCGCTTGTCACAATGGAACGCCCCGAATCTTTTGAAGCCGAGAGCGTCCGAAAGAAAAGAGCGGAAGTACTAAATACTTTAATACCGCTGGAGGAGGAAGAGATAAAGCAGAAAACTTTCAGGGGACAATATCAGGGGTACCTTGAAACAGAAGGTGTAAACAAGAATTCAAAAACGGAGACATACTTTAGAATTTACTGTGCTCTTTCGCATCCTAATTGGAAAGGGGTTCAGATAATGCTTGAAGCAGGAAAAAGTCTTGAGTTAAGAAAAGAGATAGAGATTCTTTTAAAACATCCTACCCCCTGCCTTTGTCCGCAGGGTCTGCATCTCAGAAATAAAATGATAATAGGTCTTGATCCAAGAGAAGGAATTATAATTGAATTTTGGACTAAGAAACCGGGCCTCGAGTATAAATTGGTGAAGCGCAAATTTAATTTTGTCTTAAGACGTGTCACTGAAAGAGTTCAGTATGTTGAAGAATACGAAAAGCTCCTGCTCGATTGCATTTCAGGGAATCAAGTGCTTTTTCTATCTACGCCAGAGATCCGCGCCGCCTGGAAATTCATAGACCCGATAATCAGAGCATGGGAAGAAAATAAAGTAGAGCTTTTTTTCTACAAGCCCGGCAAGAAATTCACACTCGACGACTTATTAGCTTGAAATGAAAAAGGAAATTGTCATCATCGGACTCGGAAGAATGGGAGGAAACGCCGCAAAACGCCTTGTGAATAAGGGGTGGCATGTTGTTGGTTATAACCGAACTGCCGCCGATACAAAAGAACTTGAGGATGATGGAATAGACGGTGTTTTCAGTCTAAGTGAGCTTGCATTCAAGGTTAGCAAACCGCGGGTTATTTTGCTAATGGTAACTTCCGGAAAGTCTACGGACGAAGTACTTGGGTCAATCTCAAAATATTTAGAGCCCAGCGATATTATTATTGAAGGATCAAACTCTTTTTATGATGATACAATCCGCCGTTCAAAGTCTATCGGTAAAAAAGGGATTAAATTCATTGACGTTGGAATCTCGGGGGGGCCCGGCGGCGCGCTGAGCGGCGCATGCTTAATGGTTGGCGGAGACAAAAAATTATTTGATTACTTAAAACCTCTTTTTATGGATATGGCCAAGCCCAATGCTGTCATGCATTTTGACGGGATAGGTGCCGGACACTTTGTGAAGATGGTTCATAACGGAATTGAATATGGGATGATGCAATCGATCGCAGAGGGCTTCAACCTTCTTAAGAACGGGCCTTATAAATTGAATATGACAGACGCTACTACCATATACCAAAACGGTTCGGTTGTAGAATCGCGGTTGGTCGGCTGGCTTCGCGATGCGTTTGTGAAGTTCGGCAATGATCTTGAAGATATCTCTGGATCTGTAGGGTTTACAGGTGAAGGATCATGGACCGCAAAAGTAGGAAAAAAACTAGGATTTCCAATATCAATCATCGATGGATCCGTTAAGTTTCGTGTTAAGTCGCAAAAAAATCCTTCGTTTGTCGGAAAAATTCTAACCGGGATGCGCAACCAATTTGGCGGTCACTCCATCGAACGCGGCAAAATGACCTAAAACAAGTGCGGGTGAAAGGAATCGAACCCTCAACTTCCTTAACTCACAGGCGTGATTTTAAAGGGAATATTAACTGATAAATCTCGCTTTGAGCTTCTTTTTGAAAAATTGATGATTGTGAGTCCGCGGATTTCTCTTGTTTTAGGATCTCTTCTTACCACTATTTCATCCTCGGTCTCAGAAGATAGGTCTTTGGCAGAAGGTTTACCACGAGAAACATAAAGAACATCCGCTTCTTTATCGTAGAAAAAATTTAATGCACCTTTAGTTTTCTTTTTCATATTTTTCTCCCGCCTTTATTTTGTCCGTTATGTACACTGTTAAAACGAAACTCCTCTCGTTAGTTTTGATGGTGACAACAATATGTTTACCTTCTAATATCTTATCAAAGTACTTATAGAATAACAACACTTGATTATCTAATTTACTTACTCTGATTTCATCCGGATTTGAGAGTACCTTTTTGATTTTGGAAACATGACCTAATAATTCGGGGTGCTTAGATAAGATATGCTTTCGTCTCTCGCTAGTTAATTCAACAGATACTCCGATGGTTGTTTTATATTTCATTAGAATATTGCGCGGGTGAAAGGAATCGAACCTTCAACCGCCTCCTTAGAAGGGAGGTGCTCTATCCGTTGAGCTACACCCGCATTTTTAGCTTCAAACATTGTACAATACACATCCATTAAAGTAAAATAAGCTTTGAGTTTTGACATTTGAGCTTTGAGTTAACCTTATGTTTCCAATATCGGATTCGGCAAAGTCGGGAAGAATCCCGCTTGTTACGCTTGCAATTATTCTTGCAAATGCGTATGTTTTTTACCAACAGATAACTGTCTCAAACCAAGAGTCATTTATCTTCCAGTACGCTTTAGTACCCTCTTCGGTTAACCTCCTAAATCCACAAACGCTTATTCCGTTCATCACATCTACATTTTTACACGGCGGATTTTTCCATATATTGTCAAACATGTGGTTTTTATGGATTTTTGGAGACAATGTTGAGGCAAGACTCGGAATAATAAAATTTGCACTGCTCTATCTTGCAGCAGGAATCGCAGGAAATTTTGCCCAGTTCATATTAACTCCTGGCTCGGATATCCCGATGCTTGGTGCTTCAGGTGCGGTCTCAGGAGTTTTAGGCTCTTACTTTATACTTTTTCCATCTTCAAGCATCAAAACGTTTCTCTTCATGTTCTTTTTTGTGACAATAACCAAGATACCGGCAGTTATCTATATTTTCTACTGGTTTGTAATTCAGCTTTTCTCGGGAATCATTTCCCTGCCTCTGACTTTTGCCGCCGGCGGAATAGCATTCTGGGCCCATGTCGGAGGATTCGTTAGCGGGCTTATTATTACGAGAAGATTTCGAATGAAAAAAACAGAGATAATAGAAGGAGAGATTATTGAATAGTGGGTGACCGAGCGGATTCGAACCGCCAACATCCAGGTCCACAACCTGGTGCTCTAACCATTGAGCTACGATCACCATTTGGGCGGGGCGGTCTACTGTTGAACTACAACCACCACGAACATTATTATACTAAACTTGAAGCTGCTTTTCTATTTTCAAGAATTATTGAGCTAATTGGTCGTAGCGGAATTTTATGAACGAGCAGCTTTTATCATATACATCAACAGGATATACCGTTTCTAGCTGAAGCGACCTCTTACCGGGTGTTACTTGGGGCTCTTCAAGTATTATTCCGGTTCCCGTACCGGGTTCAGGTGTCGGAGTTATCTGAGTAGTAACCGTAGGTGTCCCGCCAAAAAGACTATTCAAGAAATCCAGCATCCTTTGTATAAAGGATTTGGGCTCTGCAGTTGTCTCGGCAAGGACCGCTCGATTATCTGGTGTGTAATTTAGTGCCGTAAGTTTTGGTTGGCAATTGACCTGGCTCCAGATTCTATAAGTGGCTCCGGGCTTTAACAGTGGCAAGGTAAAGGTCCACTTTGATGCAAACCTTACTTTTTGAGGAGTCGTTGAAGATATGGTGGAATTAATTGGGCCGGATCTTCCGATAACTTTTGCAATAGTGTCTCCGCCTTCTGCAAAGAAAAAGGATTGATCTTTTATTATCGCTTTGGACGTATCTGATCCTTCAACTTTAGCAAATGAAGTAATAGTAGTACTTTGCCCTGAAAAAAGATTTGTATACTCTATCCCGTCACATTTACAAGCAGCAGCGTTGAATGGTGTTGGAGTAGGAGTTGGTGTTGGTGTGGGTGTAGGGGTTGGTGGTACCTTGCACTGGTTATTTACGCAGGCAACACACCCGTCGCGCACCGCTGTACCGCCGTTGCAGTCTGAATCTCGAACACAAGAAGAATTACATGCTGGTGGAACTTTGCAAGTACTCCCTACGCAGGCGGTACACTGATTGGAGCTGCTGTAAATGGTTGATTGGCAGTCTGAATCCCTAGTACAAGTTACGTTACAAGCATCAGGAATCTTTGTCGGCGTAGGAGTCCGGGTCGGTGTGGGTGTAGGGGTTGGTGTTGGCGCTACCTTGCATGTGTTGTTAATACACGCAACACATCCATCTCTCAAGGCAGGTCCTCCGTTACAGTCTGAATTGCGAACACAAGAAGAATTACATGCAGGAGGTATCTTACATGATCCTCCTACGCAGGCGGTACACTGATTGGAGCTGCTGTAAATGGTTGATTGGCAATCCGAGTCCCTAGTACACGTTACGTTACAAGCAGAAGGGATTTTTGTAGGCGTAGGACTTGGAAGAACCTGGCAGGTGTTATTTACACACTGAATACAGGTATTCGTTGGGCTATAGATAGAGCTAGTACAATCAGAATTTCTGACACAAGATACACCACAAGCGCTTGGAATTTTTGTGGGCGTCGGAGTTGGCGTTGACGTAGGAACGCGGGTTGGAGTTGGAGTAACTCCTGGACTACATCTACCGTCTATACAGGCATCACATCTATTACCGTTATCGTCCCTTTCGGCGTCGCTACAAGCACTATCACGAATGCACGAATCACCGCACGCATTAGGCTCATCCCCTTCTTCCTCGGGCGTGATGACGGTGCTGCTGCCGTTGGCACATTCAATCGTAATAGTTCTGTCACCATTGCCTATTACATGCGATGCTTCTACGCTACTTAACCTGGGACCGAAGACAAAAATAAAAGTGATCAAAAAAACAGATGAAAGAAATAATTTACAAAAAGTCTTTACGATCATGGTTCGATTAATTTTATGAAAGCCTCGCTTCCCGACAACTGCTGAAAATAATTGTTTTGCTCAAAGTCGTTTTTTAGAAGTCCTTTTATCGTTTGATTAAGAGATACAGCCTCAACCAAAAGCGATATGGTGTCAACTTCAAGTCCTGAGATTGAATAAGTCTTTGCAAGCTCGTATTGATATCTTCCTTTTCTTGTGGTCCTGTCACTTTGTGAAAGCAAAGTATTATCATTGCCCACTTTTACTATAGACTCCTTATGATAATTGATAGCATTAATAAAGTCTTTTTTATCCCTATATACCAGTGCCAGTTGGTGATAATTCTTAGTGATTCTCGGGTTTGCTATAATCGCTCTCTTTAGATAAGTGATGCCTTCATCTGCTCTACCCGCCAGGAACAAGTTGTAACCATGAGTACCCAAAGCGGAGGAAAAGTTAGGTCCTGCTTCAACTGCCTTTT
>CAYIRD010000027.1:8400-11596 GCA_964365755.1 uncultured Gammaproteobacteria bacterium
CAAGATTCCTCTCATGATCCTGTTCCAGTCGAACGATGGATGAGGCGGCTAAAGCGCTAGATTTTACATCAGAGGATACACCTGGCAATTCTCCGGCCTTTTTAAAAGCCTCATAAGACTCTTGCAGTTTGCCCTCAGAAATTAGTTTATTACCCATCGCTATAAGAACCAAAGGATTCTCCTTGTCTTGCGAGTACGCCTTTTCGTATAATTCGTAGGCTTCCTTTCTCCTGCCCAAAAATTCAAGAATATGGCCTTTATGAAAGTATGCGGCTGCGAAACGAGAATCTACTCTTAGCGCATTCTCATAGAATTCTAATGCTTTCTGGTACTCGCCTGCAGTTTCATATATATATCCAGTGGCCAAAATCACGTCAATATTATTTCCTCCTACTTTAAGTGCGGCATTTATATATGGTTTTGCTTCCTCAAGTTTTTGTTTTTCTGTTCCGGTTTGATTTCCTTCTGAGGCAATTGTTTGGATGATTGAGGCAAGAATTTGGGGATCATCCTTTTTTAATGTAAGCGCTTCTTTGAGACTTTCGCGAGAAGTTTTATAATCCCCCGAATTATATGAGTTTCTTGCCTGATTCAATGCTGCGACAAGCTTGGGGTCAGCGGGCTTTGGTCGCAAGAACAAAAAAGCTAACGCGGCGATAACTATTATAATAATCACTGGGATAATAAGTTTTAGGAGTGGGATGTTTCGCCAACCCCTTCGCGCATCAGGAATTTGGGAGGTTGGGATTTCGGTTTGATTGGCTATTTGTTTTGTTTGATCGTTATCCATATAAATTATAAAGTTAACAACGCGATTCCTGTAAGTATTAATACAATAGTTCCGAGTCCAATTGCAATACCGGAATTAAAACTTCCGGTAGCCGCTATTGTGGGCTGTGGGGTGGGGGTTGTGGTTGGAATCAGGGTTGAAGTTGGAGCTGGCGTTGAAGTTGGTTTAATTGTCGGAGTTGGTGGTGGGGATGTAGGTGTTGCAACCAATGCGTCCACCGCGCAAAGAAGAGCGTGGGATCCGGAGAGACCGGAAGCACCGCAAGCATTTATACCTGAAATCTCGCACCTATAAGTTTTATTCTGTACGATGGGAAATTCTATTCTCAATGCGGCGGCTCCTACCTTCTCATTTTTCACTATTTCCCCAGATTCTACTTGCGAAACTTTTAGTTGGTATTGGGTAGCTCCAGATACGCTGCCCCACGAACACGACGCTTGAGTAAAATTGCAAATATCTCCCACGCAATTTGGGAATTCCACCCGTACATTCTGGACTTGGGCGGGCACAGGACATGTGGTCTGTTGAACCACTGCTGGGGCTTGTTCTTCGCTGGCTCTTGACCTAACATCCTGTTGACTTTGAAGCAGATACATGGTCAGCGTAATTACACCAAGTAAACCAATAAGTACCGCGGCAAAGCCTATGGCGGTTTTTTTATTCATTTATATTACGATAACACTACTTATTTCATAATAGAACAATATGATGTAAAACGTCAAGAACAAAACAACTAACAGTTAACTACTAACAACTGACGATATAAAGTCAATTGTCAGATGTCAGTGGTCAATTGTTATGCTTTGAGCATGTTTGTTCGCCTTTTATTCTCTTTATTTTCGTATATATTTCGTATAAACTATCTTGCGATGCTAATATACTAATACATGTGTTGCGATACTAATATACGAATCATACTAATTATACTAATAACATTATTCGTATGATTAGTATTCATTAGTATATTTGCATCGATTAGCATAATTCGTATATTAGAATTGATATTATGCGAAGCATTCTTCATGTTGATTTTGATTCTTTTTTTGCGTCTTGCGAACAGCATTTCAATCCCAATCTTCGCGGCAGACCAATAGGCATAACTGCCGAAAACGGAAGGAATTGTGTTATAGCAGCAAGCCGCGAA
Organism: uncultured Gammaproteobacteria bacterium; assembly: GCA_964365755.1. GTDB lineage: Bacteria > Patescibacteriota > Microgenomatia > Levybacterales > GWA1-39-11 > GWA1-39-11. Next base: position 10,335 of record CAYIRD010000027.1, read on the forward strand.
GCCAAAAAAACAGGCGTTAAAAGTCCGACAACTTCCTGGGAGGCAAAAAGAATTTGCCCAGAGATTCAATTTATTAAAGCCGATTTTGAACGCTATCTTGAGATAACAAAAAAGATGCTCCAGATTGCATGCCGCTATTCGCCAATCGTAGAACTATTCTCCCTTGATGAGGTGTTTATCGATTTAACCCCGGTCCTGCATCTCTATTCTTCAGGGGTTCAACCCCTAAAGGGGTTGAACCCCTATTTGCAGGTCGTCGAGAACTTTAAAAAACAACTCCGAGATGAAATCGGGCCAACTATTACTGTTTCTATGGGACTTTCTTACAACAAGCTTTTGGCAAAACTTGCAACAAGTCTTAATAAGCCTGACGGTTTTGCGATGATTGATAATTCGAACAAAGATAAAATTTTGTCTCAGATTGAGCTTACAGACATCATGGGGATTGGCGAAAGATATAAAAGAAGACTTAATTTGCTTGGAATTTTCACTTTTAAAGAACTCGCCGAGTATCCTATGAATCTCCTTCGAAAAGAATTTGGTAATGTTGCTTCGCAACACTTAAAATCAATCTCCATGGGTATAGATGACTCGCCGGTTATTTCCTATCAAGAGGATATCGAAACCAAGTCGGTTGGCAGAAATTACTGTCTGCCTCATAACGAATATAACCAAGAACAAATTCGAAAAACCGTCTATGAACTGTGCGAAGAAGTTGCTATAAAACTCAGAAGGCTTAAAATGAAAGGTCGGACAATAGGTTTATCTTTGCATGGAAATGAATCGGTTAGTGAACGAAAAACAATTTCAAGATACACAAGTTCGGGAAAAGAAATTTTTGAAGTATGTTCGCGGTTTTTCAAAAAATACATGCATACCTATATCCACCCTCGAGGTGGAAACAAACCTACACCTCGGGGGTGTAACCCTAAATATGTAAGGCAAGTTAGCATCTGGGTAGGAAATTTGATAGACGAACAATATGATACTATTTCTTTGTTCGAATCACCTAGAAAAGAGGTAATTGCGCGGCTTGTGGACCAAATTAATGACCGCTTTGGCCATCATACTATTCGAACAGGCTATCTGGTAGACGCGCCCAGACTTCACACAAAACCCAACGGCTATCTTGCCGACCGCTGGCACCGCAACCAACTCTCTGCTCTGTCGCATGAATCTCAATTCTGATAAAATATACCCGTAACTAGCGCCTGTAGCTCAACGGATAGAGCGCATCGCTTCGGACGATGAAGTTGGGGGTT
>CAYIRD010000028.1:0-11314 GCA_964365755.1 uncultured Gammaproteobacteria bacterium
ACAGTATTAACGACGAACGAACTAACTAATAACGAATAACCAATATGGCGGATTTCAAGTTTACTCATATTCCTTCTCTCGAGAATTGGATTATTCAGGCTCCAAAACGCGCCAAGCGCCCGGATATCCAAGGCAAAAAAGAGGAACGTATCTGCCCGTTTTGTCCCGGCAATGAAAAACAAACAGAAGCGGAGGTCTACAGAATTGGAGGAGAATTTCCGGACACCAACTGGTCCGTAAGAGTTGTCAAGAATACATATCCTTTTGCTCCGGTCCATGAGGTAATTATTCATACAAGAGAGCATTTGCATTCGATATCGCAGCTCTCAGTGGAACAGCTTAAACTTGTTATCGAGGCTTTCGTAAATAGATTTAATACTCATCTAAAAAAGGGAACAGTATGTATTTTCTCGAACTCCGGGCATGACGCGGGAGAAAGTATTAACCACACTCATTCTCAACTTGCCGTGGTGCCCTCCGACGTTCCAATTGTAGTCCCGTCTCTTGAGGAATTTTTAGACTACAAAGGAGAGAATCTTAAAGTGAAAGACTTTATAATTATCTGTCCTCCTTATTCACAATGGCCGGATGAGGTATGGATAGCACCAAATGACCGGGGCAAATTATTTGGGGAGATAACATATGAAGAGATAGAAAATCTTGCTTATGTTTTACGCCGCTTGGTTTACATTTTTGAGGCGCGACACGGCGAGGAATTTCCTTATAATTTCTACATCTATCCCCACCGGGACTGGTATCTAAGAATTATGCCCCGCGCTAAAATCGCCGGCGGCTTTGAAATAGCAACCGGAATTTTTGTAAACACTCAAGATCCGCACGATACAATGAAGTTTATAAAGAAACACTTCTTTGAAGGGGAGCGGGAAAAAATCAAACTCTCGCCTGCAGAATACCGCCGCGGCGTCTAATTATTTGCCCGCGGCTTGACGCCGGATTTTTTCTTTTGTCAATTCTTCCGATGCTAAATCGACAACATTCAAGAGTTCTGAAAGCGGTGGGGTAGTAGTTTGTCTTTGTTCCGGCCGCAAAATTCCTTCCGGGGAAATTGACCCGCTTATTATTGTTTTTTCGATATTCTGGCCTGTTTTTACATCATAAATTACTTTTGAGGAAGGGAATTCATATCCCGGAGGATTATTTTCCGGCGTCAAGAAGGGAGTGCTGGTCCAAATTCTTCTTACTTTTGATGATAATCCGTTCGAGTTTCCCTCACCATATACTTCAAGCTTGATTGTTGAACCATCAATTCTCGTAATAGTTGGATAGTCGGATGGACTGAAAAACGATGAATTTATTACATCATCATAAATTCTATCAAACCGGGTATTAAAATCTTTATAGGTAAAATCGCCTTCCGGTTTTCCATCTGAGTCTCCCTGACCAATACCGGGCGGGGGTAACAAAACTTGCTGAATATCTTGATCATTTCCCCGAATAGCTCCAAAAGCAGTTAGACCTACAACAGCAAGTGTTACTCCCAAGGTACCAAGTCCTATGCGATTAGCGAGTCTTGCTCGGGCTCGATTCTCTCGAATTTGCCATTCCCAGACCGGCCCATTTGATGATGCTTCAGGCGTTCTTTTCATATTATACGAAGACCCCTAAAATCTTCAACAAACCGTTGGAGCGGCGGCCTCAACTCTGCCACAGTTATCCTTACCCCTTTATTTCTTCGTCCGATAGTCATTTTACTATTAATGTCTGGAAATCCCTTAACCCGAAAATCTAAGCATATGCGATATGAATCTTGTTCTTCCTCCTCATATAATTCTCCGCGAAGCACTGCATAATCCTTGAATTTAGGTTTTCTGTACTCATCATGCCCATCAATACTAGATAAGGCGATTTCAAAAGAAGGAATCAGAGCCGTATCTCTTGCCTCATCGACCATCCTTTGTATCTCTGCAATATTATGAAGTTTCCTTGTGGTCTGTTGCCACATTTGCTGGACAACATCTGGCATAAGATCGTCATATTTTTTGAACCACCCAAATTGATTTCTATATCTCGCAAAAGGAAGGGGATTCCATCTGAATCGAATTACGTTTTGATTTGACTGACTGTAAGTGTCTTCATCTTCGTGATCTTGATTGATAGGTGATTTATTATGCGAGTTGGGTTTAATAACAAAATCAAAAATAGCTGGTCTATCGAATTTGTAAGATTCGAAACTTTTTATAGGTTGCTCATGGCTGGGGGAGAAGGGATTGTACCACGATCCATGTGCTTCTAGATATTGCGTTTTCCCTCGCTTCAAATAGTTCTGTTTTTCTTCAGGTGTTAAATCCCAAATGTCAATCAGACGGTCGACAAGTTCTGAAAAGAATTTGAACTGGCGCGCTTGTTCTGGATCATAATAATCTAGATCGCTCATAGCTACTACTTGAAACAATAAAGTATCGACTTTTGACAGGTCTCCATTAAATTTGGAATATAATCGTGACAAAAATGAGGAGTTAGAATAAACACGTTCCCGAAAAGCCTCCCTAAGATTTACTGCAATGTCAACCACGTCCTGGAAGAATCTACCCATTCTGCGACCGGCTTCTTGATCAGGATGCTGAAATATTCCGAGTCTATCTCCAGACAAATCAAAACTTACATCTTTTCTTTTTGCAATCTGTCTGAGAACTGGAGCAATTGCATCAGCAGGATCAATGTGAGGTTTTCGTGCCTCTATTTCTGCTAGTTCTCCCCTTGCCTTCGCTAATCTTTCATCTACTGACACTGCATCATCCATCTGAGAAGATTCTACAGCAGGGTGTTCCTGATAGTATCTGTCTAAAGCTCTACTCGCGTTTCTTCGCAATTCGTTAGCCCTGTCTTGCTCTTGCTGAGAAGGACGCCGGAAAGTAGATGGGAAGCGAATCATCGCGGTAATTCGTGGTGGACGATGCCTCAGAGCTTCCTCTTTGTCGCGAGAATGGACTTGAATTTCGTCTTTGTACTTATTCCCAAAGTCTTTCCAATGCCTATCAAGTTTGCCGCTTGCTTCAAGGTCAAGATATTCATCAAATTGTTTTTCCAGAGAAGCTTGTCTTTCAATTGTTCTTCCTTGCCGTTTTTTGAGAACTTCTTCTTCAATTTCTGAGATTGTGTGTTTTTCCGCCGCTCTTATATCTTCAAGCGTAGGACGTGGAAGAGGATGCAAAGCATCGCGTGTCCATTCGCGGTAAACCCAGGCTTTTGAAAGTCCTTCCTTATGCTGCCAAAGATAGCTCTTCCCGTTAATGACTATTGGAAAACTAACCGAGAGCGCTCCGTCTTGCGAATCAGATATTGCAAAAGCTCCCAAGAGAAATAGGTTTAATTTTGCGCTCTCGATATCCGGGTAGTCCATGTTTGAAGCTTTATTTACTTCCGGTATAGCTATTACTCGAGTGGTTGTTTTTGAGACATCATTTGCAAGTTCAACCAGATCAGCAGGCACGCGTACACGGCTGTTCCTGCCCAGATAGTAAGAAGCTGCCAGACTTCTTGTAACGCTTCCTCTGTAAAAATCGTAGCCCACTCTTGCAATTTCTCTATGTCTTTCTCTGCCAAGGGTGTCATTAATTACATCTCTTGAGGCTATTACTGCAGCACTATATGTTGGTGCAGCGTCGAACTCACTCCAGGCTTCAATACCGCGCCGCATCATTAACAGAGCATCATTTATTTGCGGCAAGTCTTGATCTATCTGGGTAAGTGTTCTTGGAGCAAACCATCCATTACCAAATTTCAACTCATCTGCCCGCAGTAAAACCTCTGGTCTTAGTGCTTTTCCTTCATTGTTTTGTGTTGGCGTTGTCTGTTCTACTGCCATGTCAATTGAATTATATCAAAAATTTCTCGGATTTAAAGTCTAATTGGGATGGCGGGGCTCATGGTGGATTTTAAAGTGATAGAGCTAATTCTTGTTGGGCCAACGGAGGAGAGAACACTCGAAATATTTTCTGAAAGCTGCTCGTCTTTAAAAGATAGTTTGCCAACGGACATATGAATGATTGGGACTTGGGATTCGGTTTTATATGAGATTTGGCCTGCGGAAAGTTTTTCGATCAACTGTTCAGGTTTATCTGAAATTGTTCCATTCTTTGGATTTGGCATAAGACCGCGCGGGCCCAAAACTCGGGCGACCTTTGCAAGTTTTGGCATCATCTCGGGTTCTGCAACTAGAATGTCAAAATCAATTTTGCCTTTTTCAACATCCGCAATTAATGCATCGCTTGCAACTGCAATTCTGAGTTTCTTGCCTGTGCCGTGGGGCAGAGTGACTTGACCAGAAACGCCCTTCTCCTTAACGTTAATGTGAAGCTCTACGGTTTCATCAAAATTGCTCTTTCTAAATTTTCTAAGTAGCTCGATCCCGGCACCTATTGGATAGGTGGTCTTTTGAGCAACTTGTGAGCTATTCTCCGTGTGTCTCTTTGAGCGTAGGCGAGCTTTTGCCTTTTTAGCTTTCTTCGCCCCGCCAGAGGCGGGTTTCGCTTCGCTCAATTTTTTTTCCTCTGGTACTGACTCTTGCGGAGTTTTTTCGAGTTCTTTTTCTATCTCTTCCTCGCTTATTCCAACAGTATTAATACGTTGTCCGCCGCCAAGCCCCACGCCTTTTACTTGAGCCTTTTTCGCGGTCTTATCTTCACGCCTTTTTTTCTGTTCCTCTTTTTGCTCTTGTTCTAATTGTTCGTCTCCTACGACTTTAATTTTAACTTTTCCCATATTTACTCCTTTCAGTCGCTTATCGATTCTAATATACGAATTATGCTAATCATACTAATAATTATTTGCATAATTAGTATGAATTAGTATATTAGCATCGCACTATTTATTCGACCTGGATACCCATTGACCTTGCCACGCCTTTTACTATTTTTGCACCCTTGTCAACATCGCGAGTATTGAGATCATCCATCTTAACTTCTGCTATTTGCTTTGCCTGGGAGTCAGAAAGTTTACCAGCAATTTCGCGGCCCGGTTTACCAGAGCCCTTTTCAAGTGCCAAAGTCTTTTTGATTAGTTCTGCAATCGGCGGTTTTTTAACTATGAAGGCAAAAGTTCGATCTTCATAAACTGTTATTACAACCGGCAAAACTGTGCCTTTTTGATCTTGCGTCTTGTCATTAAAGGCCTTTACAAAGTCCATTATTGGCAGTCCATGAGGGCCTAAAGCGGTCCCAACGGGAGGAGCAGGAGTAGCCTCGCCTCCTTTGACATTTAATTTTATTAATGTTTTTATTTTCTTAGCCATATCATTTTTTGTTAGAGACCGTAGCTCTTGCTATGTGTGCTCTCACAGCTTTCTCCCATAATCTACCGGCTTCTTCTCTTGATCCTCTAAAATTAAGAGAAACCATAGGTGAAAATTCATACCCCGCCAAATTTTCTCTGTCCTTGTCTGAAAGCTCAATTCTTCTTGCCTTGGCGACTATTAAAATATCCGCCTCCGTTATACTAAGGGTGTCTTTTTTTAAAGCCCGCGTCCTTACATCGTCTATCGTCTCTCCCCATAAAGCCAGTTCTTCTTGATTAAAACCTTGCGCCGCCTCGGTCATCATCTCTTTTCGCCCGATATTATATCTTACTAACTTGCAGAAAGTCGAGCTCTACTGGTGTTTCGCGGCCGAAAATTGACACAAGAATCTTGACCTTCCCTCTCTCCTCATCAATAGACTCAACCGATCCCAAAAAATCTGTAAAAGGACCATCTGTAATTTTAACAGCTTCTCCAAGCGAAAATGAAGACTTAAATACCGGAGTCTTAAGTTCTGTAAATTTCTGTATTGCCTCAACTTCCTCATCACGTACAGGTGTGGGTTTATTCTGGGTACCTACAAAGCTTGTAACTCCGGGGGTAGTTCGAACAAGAAGCCATGACTCGTCATCAAGTACCATCTTTACGAAAATATACCCAGCAAAAATCTTCTCCTTTATAGTTTCCTTTTTGCCTCCTCTTACCTTTACTATTTCCTTGGTTGGGACGAGCACATCAAGAACTCGATCCTTGAATCCCATTGCATCAACCCTTTGCATTAGGGTTTTTGCCACTTTATTTTCATGCCCTGAATAGGTGTGAACAATAAACCACCTTGCCTTTAAATTCTGTTCCATAATTTAAATAAATCCTAATTTCTAATATCTAAATCCTAAACAAATCCTAATTTTTCAATGTTTGAAATTTGAAACATTACTATTTAAATATTGTTTAGTATTTAGGATTTAGTGCTTAGGATTTCTCATCTCACTAGGATTCCTAGGAGATTCGTGAAAAGAAAGTCAGCTGCCCCAAGATAAACCCCTGCAATTAAGCTCATTAAAATGACAATGGAAGTTAATCTGATTACATTACTTGAATCTGGCCATGTAACTTTATCAAGCTCGGCTTTTACTTCTCCAAGGAACCTAAACATCCGTAGATTTTACCATTTTCGTGGCCGCTTAGCAACAACGATATGCTTTTGACTTTTTGCCCCATTCGAACTAAAATATTGAGACATGGCTAAGATTCGAAAGGCTGTAATTCCTGCTGCAGGTCCCCGTATAACCTTACCGTTCGCCTTTTCAGTACTATTCGTACACGGCTCACGGAGCGGTTTGACGGGGCGAGCTGTTAGTAAAGTCATGTTTAATTCGGAGGTTTTATGGCTAAGATAAGAAAAGCTGTTATACCAGCTGCAGGGTTTGGTACCCGGTTTTTGCCTCAGACAAAGGCGATGCCAAAGGAAATGCTTCCAATTGTAGATAAGCCCGTTATCCAATATGTTGTTGAGGAATTGGTTGACGCCGGCATCACGGACATAATCCTTGTAACTGGGTATCATAAGAGAACAATTGAAGATCACTTTGACGCCGCAAATTTGGACCTGATAGAAAACCTCAGGATGGGCGGAGATAAAAAGCTCCCGCTTCTTCAGGAAGTTGAGAAAATCTCCAATATGGCTAACTTCATTTATATTAGGCAAAAAGGGCCATACGGTAATGGTACCCCGCTTCTCAACGCCCGCCACTTAATTGGTGATGAACCTTTCATTTATACTTTCTCGGATGATTTTATAGTTGCCCAACCTTCCCGTTTCCGCCAAATGATAGATGTTTACAACAAGTATAATTGTTCAGTTCTTGGAAGTGTAAAAGCTTCACGGGATGAAGATTATAATAGATATGGTTTTGCTGGTGGAGAGGAGCTTGAACCCGGCATAATCGAGGCAAAGACTATTATTGAGAAACCAGGTAAAGAAAATGCCCCATCAGACCTTGCAAATGTTTCAGGATTCCTTTTCACGCCCGACATATTCGAATATCTGGATCGCGTTGTTGAGAGTCTTCCGGAGAATGCCGAATTCTATTACAATGATGCATTAAAACTAATGCTTGAGGATGGGAAAAAAGTGGCTGCCGCAGAAATTAAGGGCGGAAAATATTATGATACCGGGAATAAACTTGAATACATGAAGACAAGCGTTGAATTTGCGCTCAAACACCCTGACATAAACGGCGAATTCAAACAATTCCTCAGAGAGTTAGACCTTGAATAGGCTAACTTGATAAAGATAAATAACTTCGGTAAAATCTACACAATATGGCTAGCTCTGTTGAGCGTCGAGAGAGCGAATCTGGGTCGAGAGTCAGTGTTAGATTTTCTTTTGGTCTACATAACGTCGATAACTTAGGATCTATTCCGGGTCTCAAAGAAAACATTAGAGATTTTTTTAGCAACAACGACATAAATATCTATGTGTTTGAGACGCCAAATACACTTAAGTCCCGAGCGGAGGCGTTTAATAGAAACTTCAGCAGAAGCAAATCCGTTAAAGACGCTTCCTTGCATACATCTTTATTTCCGAGATTGGGTCGTCCTCCGACGGAACAAGAGAAGGATATTTGGTTTAAGAATTTGCTAGATAACCCTGAGCAAGCTTTTTACACAAGGCATTATCTTATGTTAGATGAATTACTTGCAGACGGTTTAGACTTTGATGTTCGACTAGAAACAGCCCCGGAAGAAGCAGGAGTAAGACTTGATAAGAAATGGAATTCAATTAACGGCGATGCAGCCCGATCGCGTAGAATCGCAGGGAAAGGAGACTTTAATGAGGCAATAAAACAATACCGAAAATTTCTAAATGCATGCTCACCTATCCAAAGAGAAAGGGAAATGCATATTTTAGATCAAATCGCTCAGTTGGCGCAGGAGGGCTTGGGAATAAGCGATAGGGTGAAAATTTTTTATAGGATCGGAGTTGCTCATCAGGAGCTATTTGATCAATTATTAGCTCGCGATCTTCCCGATTCAGACATAGAGAAAAGTTACGATATTTATCCCCCGTATAATACGTTGGAGGCCCAAGCATTGAGACGGCTCGTGAACGGTGAACAATTATCCAATGAAGACATAGCGCATGCTTTTATTGGATTATTGACTCTTCAGATTCAAGACGGTTTTGTTGGTGATCCGAGCGCTATTCAAGCACGTAGAAAAAGAATAAACACTTCTATACTTCAACTTTCGATGGAGGAAATGAAAGCTCTAGTCAGAAAAATTCCAAGACTTGGATTAGAAGAAGCTCTAAAACCGCTTTTCACTTAAAAACGGTATTAAACTGAGTCAACGGCGAATTCAAAAAATTCTTAAGAGATCTCAATTTGGAATAGATTACAAGACTCCACCGCTGTCTCGTTCCACTCGCAGCCGGGCTCCTTCACCCCCGCTCGCCTCGCTGAAGCTCCGGCGAAGCGGGCCGGAGCCGGGGCTCAGTCCGCCCCTCAACCTCGACTAGCTTTTCGCGCATCCCGTTCGGCAAGTATCCTCTTGGCTTCTTCTTCGATTACAAAAAAGCGATTCCTAACTCTTTCCGATCTGATTTTTCCTGTTATTACAGCTCGCCTAACATGATAATATTCTCTGCGCGAATTGGTTATAAGGATAGGATCCGCAAAACCCTCAGGAGGTTTTATAAAGCTTCTAGGAATTTTTCTTTGGTTTCTTTTAACTCGTAATGCCGCAAGATCTTCCGGATTGATATAAACTCGGCCTTTGGATTTAATAGCAAAATCTGATCTTGTTATTGCCTCATATTCTGTACCCGAAGTAGCAACATCATAGGCCAGGGCGTAACCTTTGGATATTAATGATTGGTCACCGGGCCGTGGCATAAGTTTTGTTCGAGCCTTATATAAGGCGACTGCCTCAGGAGTCGCATAATAAAGATTCAAGAATTTTACGCCTTCAAGCCTCCCTTGCCTGATAGCTTGTGATAGTCTAGTGCGGGAGAAGTCCTCATCTACAAAACTTGAAGGTCTTTGATATCCTGCCGGAAAAATTAATTCTCGCTCAATAATTTTTCTTGCTTTCGAAAGCAGAACTCTAACGCTAATCTCTTTTAATCCTAAGGTAGCGGCAATCTCATGATTATTTAGGCCTTGAAGCCCTAATTTAACAACTCTTCTTTGTGATCCGCTATTTGGGTCTCCGACGATAAGCTTATCTACTTTAGTTGCAATTAATTTTGAAAAGTTGACTCTTGGTTCGTTAAGTTCTGATTCTTGATTTACTTCTAAAACTACCTCTCCAACTCTTGATTCGTCAAGCTCACCCTGCCTGGGCCGCCTTTTCTGCTTTCTAAACTCACTTCTTCGAACGTTTATTGCAATTTGGCAGGCCCAAGTAAACCAGTCTCGATTGAAATCCCCAATTTTACCAAGCGCAGGATCAAAAGTATCAAGATTGGTAAAGATTTGGATTTTAGCCTCCTGTAAAAGGTCTGGAGCAAGATTTCCCATAGAACTGAAACCATTGCGTAATTTCCTGTCAAGCAAAGCGTCAAGCTCAGCGTATGCTTGTTCATCCCCAGTCTTTGCGCGGTTGACCAAAGCCTCAATATTTATCTGAGGCTTTGGTAGTTCTTGCGGTCGGGAGCGCGCCCCAATTCCGGATTCTACTAGAACCATAATCCAATTATATCAGATGAGGCTTCCGTAGCTCCTGGACAATTTGTGGTGTTCGACATACAATTAGACAATATGAAGGCAAGACAATTCATAACCGAAAACTTATTACAAATAGTTCGAAAGTTGGCAAAAGAACCTGTTGACGTGCAGGTTTCGATTTCGGAGAAGCCGGAGAATGGGGATTATTATTCAAATGTGGCGCTTCAACTCGCCTCAGCTTTACACAAGAAACCTTCTGAAATTGCGCTTTCAATAAAGCAGGAATACGAAAAATTAGCTGATAAAAACATAGCAAAGATTGAGGTTGCGGGTGCAGGATTTATCAACTTTTTCTTATCGCGGGATTATCTGCGAGAAAATCTGCTTCAAGTAATCTCCGATCGGGAAGGTTTTGGTAAAGGCAAAAGCTTATCGGGTAAAAAAATAATGGTTGAGTTTGCCCACCCCAATACTCATAAAGAATTTCACATAGGGCATCTTAGAAATATTACACTGGGAGAGTCCATTTGCCGCTTATTATCAGCACAGGGCGCACGCATTTCTCGAGTCAACTACCAGGGGGATGTTGGAATGCACGTAGCAAAAGCCCTATACGGGCTTTTGCAAAATTCAAAATTCAAAATTCAAAATTCAAAATTGGGCAAACTCTCCATTACAGAAAAAACTCGACTATTGGGAGAGGCTTATGCGGCGGGTTCAAAAGCATATGAAGATGATGAATCGGCAAAGAAAAAGGTGGGAGAAATTAACAAACAAATTTATGCCAGGACCGAGCCTACATATTCTTTATGGAAAAAAACTAGAGCCTGGAGTCTTGAGTATTTTGACTCGGTTTACAAAAGACTTGGGACAAAATTCGACAGGTTTTTTTTTGAAAGCGAAGTTTACGAAAGCGGGAAGCAAATTGTGCTGGATAATGTTGGGAAAGTATTTGAAAAAAATGAGGGTGCAATTATTTTCGCGGGCAAAAAGTATGGTACCCACACCCGGGTTTTTGTAACAGGAGAGGGTAATCCAACATATGAGGGGAAAGAAATGGGATTAGGGCCTCTGGAGTATAAAGAGTTCAAATTTGATCAGGCACTTCACGTGGTAGGACCGGAACAATCTGGATACTTTGAGGTGGTTTTTAAAGCCTTGGAGCTTATTGACCCGGTATTTGCCGGCCGCGAAAAACACCTTTCATACGGTTTTGTTCGATTAAAAGACGGCAAGATGTCATCAAGACTCGGTAATATTGTGAGGGGAGAGTGGCTTTTGGATGAGGCAAGAAAAAGAATTTCTAAGAGTTTTCCTGATATGGACAGCCGGACTTCCGAAACTGTTGCTGTTGCCGCAGTTAAATATTCCATGCTTAAAGTCGGCA
>CAYIRD010000029.1:0-10455 GCA_964365755.1 uncultured Gammaproteobacteria bacterium
GATGGAAAGGAAGAAGGTATTACCCATTTGGCGCAAAAGTCAATTTCTGCTTCAGAACACGAGATTGAAATTCAAAAACAAGGCTTTTCCAAAAAAACTGTCAGAGTAAGAGCCGTTCCCTCTTATAAGCTTGTACTCAATGTCATATTAGGAACAGACCCAGGAACCGATGAAATCTTGGAACCCACTCCCACGTCGGCCCCCTCCCCCACAGAGGCGGACAAGCCTCAGGTCACAATTCAGAATACCCCGGTAGGATTTTTGAGGGTCAGAGAATCTCCTTCAACAGGAGCAACTGAAATTAGCCGGGTAAACCCCGGAGAATCTTACAATTTTGTCAGCGAGAATGCGAGTTGGTTTCAAATAGAACTTGAGGATGGAACTTTGGGCTGGATAAGCAAACAGTATGCCAGCCTCGACTAGCGCGAGTCTAGGCGGGCGGCTAAAGAAAACTAACCAATAAAGTGAAGATGGAATAAAATTCCATCTTCATCCTGAGCGAATCCGATAATTTTGCGATGAGAGTCGAAGGATCTATCCAATGAAATATATTATAAATATCACCAGAAAACCCCAGATTAACACAGAAGCAAGTAGAGATTTGTCGGATAATAGAACACGATCAGGACTCTCCCCTTCCTGTTTCTCATAAATATCTTGAAGATAACGCATCAACCCATAAACTACCGGAATAATAGTTACCATCAGCCATTTTCTTTGAAGATAGTAAGGTAGAACATCCGGAAGGAAAATAAGGTCTAGTCTCACACCCTGAGGGTTCTCAAGAAAAGTAAATAGAGAGTAGAAAATAAAAGTTGAAGTTGCAAATATCGTAAGAAAAGCAGCGAGTAACGGTTCTGAATAATGAGATAGGCTTTGCCTGATTTGTGTTGCTCTTACTCCCGCATAACTCGCAAGAAGGGTGAGTTCAGATCTCCTCTTTCCGATTGCTAAGAACATTGAGAGCGAAATAGTAGTTAAAAGCAGCCAAACTGAGAGGTGATATCCTGTTATCATCTCTCCAGCATAAACGCGCAGAATGTATCCTACTGCTATAAAGAATATGTCGAAAATTTCAATCGCTTTAAATACAAATGAATATAAGATCTGAAGAATTAAATAAAGAAGCGAAATCAGAAAGAATCCACTACCTACTTCTCTTGCTATAAAAAGCGATAAGGAGAGAATTATTATAAAAATAACCGTCGCCTCGCGAACACTTATTTTATCACTTGCAATAGGTCTTGCTTTTTTAAAAGGATGAAGTTTATCTTTCTTTAAGTCTAAAATGTCATTTACAATATATGTTGAGGATGTAAGTAAGCAGAATGAAATAAATCCCAACACAACTTGCATGGAAACTTCTATGTCGAAAAGTTGACCTCCTAGAACAAGAGCCGTAAAAAGAGCAATGTTTTTAATCCATTGTCTTGGTCTTAATAATTTGAAAATGTAATAATAATGGTTAATCATTCATCTTTTCCTTTCTGCCAAAAAGTTTAAGAGTCAAAATAAAAGCACTAACAAAAACAACTACGAGAATTATAGCAAAAACCTTGCCACGGCTCGAGAGAGTTAATGCAAAAAGACCCAAAAGAAGTGACATTGACCAATAAAACAGTGCGATTTGCCGCTGGCTCATTCTTTGAGCAAGAAGTAAGTGATGAAGATGCCCGCGGTCGCCCCAAAAAGGTGATTTTTTTGATAAGATTCTTCTTGTTATTGTAAAGAGGGCATCGACTGTGGGAACACCCATAACAAGTATTGCGGTCGCAAGCTTTACACTTGACATAATAGAAACTACCCCTAGCATAAAGCCTAAGATAGTTGCGCTATATCCCGGGAAAATTTTTGCAGGATAGAAATTGTAAAAAAGAAAACCAAGACTTGCTCCTGCAACAATAAAAGATAATTGTGATGTAAAGATATTATTATCCGTTATGACAGGGAATCTTAGAGATGCTATTCCAATAATAACGGCCGACACTACGGCAATTCCTGGCATCTGCCCGTCTACTCCCTTACTCCAATTAAGCATGTTCATAACCCAAACAATCCAAGCTATTGCAAGAAAACTCCCCGTAGTAACGTTAATACCTAAAAACGAAAAGGAGAAATTTGTAAAGTCGAGGATTCCTCCCAAGGGATTTGTAATAAATGGAATTTCGACGCCTGCCAAAACTACAACACTCGCACATAATATATTGCCCGCAAACCGTAGATATGGCGAAAGATCAAATTTGTCATCAAGAATTCCAATAATTACAACAAGAGCCCCTGCCGCAATTATTGATAAAGAAGTTTTATCCGAAGGCAAGAATAAAATCATTGCTAAAACCAGGGAAAGGAAAATAGGAATCCCTCCTGCGCGAGGCAAAACCTTTTTATGAATAACTGCAGGGTGCTTATGAGTTTTGGGGTCGTCTACTAATTTAAACTTTCGCGCGAAGCTAATTGTAAAAGGTGTTAAGACCATTGAAAATACAAAAGCAACTGCAAACGGAAAAAGAAGTGACGGTAGCATATTAAAAAACTAAAAGAACTATTTGGATATATGCCAGGAATCCCAAAAGGATAAAAAGAAATGCGTTGAATGAAAGAATCCTTGAAACCAAAGTGTTTGCCTTGTAGTAAACTAGGCTGAGAAAATTATTAGTTATGAAAACTATCGCAAGGACAAACGGAATGAAGAATACTACCCAGGACTCGTAAAGACGCTCAACCCCCCAAGGCTGAATATTAAGAAAAGGCAGCAATGGTGGAAGCCTATTAAAAGTAATTAAAATTGAAATACAAGAAAGGATTATTAAAATTAAAGAGGAATAAAATGAAATTTTTATTATATTGTCAGAAAGTATAAGACTAAGATTTCCTCTCATAAACATTGGCTCCATTTATTTTATACCTCAATTCATAGCTATCCAGTAATTGCATTATAGTATTGTTTTCTTTTGTTTGAATTATATACTTAACCTTTCGTTCTTCAATTGCGTTTTTGGTCTCCGTAAGCGCATCAGGGTAGAATGTCACATGGTAAGAAACCGTGTACCTTCCTGGCGGGAGTTTACCAGATAAGCTATATATTTGGGCACTATCGCTCCAAAGGTAAACCCACTCTGTTTCTGATGTTTTTGTTTTTATAAAATTTGCGATTTGATAGTCACGTGGAGTATTCCTATCAAAAAATCCTTGATAAGCATCCACGGATTTACTATTGGAAATAAAAGATAGGAAGTTCTGGTAATAGGGCCCTACTTTCTTAAAGTTCAGTCTAAAAACCTGAAGAATAATAACTACAGTAATAATTAACAGGGGCAAGGTTATCTTAAGCAGTTTTTTATTATCTAAAATATATCCTAACAACAGTGAGAAAGACGGCAATACTACGAGAAGATAATGGGTATAAGGACGTTGGGAAAAAAGAGCATTAAACATTGAAAATGAAAGCCAGACCAAAATTAATATTCCTCCGATGCCAAAATTTTTCCTGTATCTCACTATTAATAAAATTGAGAAAAGTAAAAGTGCGAGTTTAAGATATAAAAACCCAAGCGGGAATAGAAAAAAATTCCCATGTCCCACGTACCCTATATTCTGAGCAAAAGTTGCGCGCATAAAGTCTGGTAAAGCTTCAACGGACAGGAAATAAAGAATTGTGAAAATTATTGGTGCTGCAAAACCTAAGACAAAAAGAGTCTCTTGTTCTAACCCATTTAAAATGTCTTTAATTTTAGCGTGAATGTTTTTCCTGGTTAAATGCAAATCTTCTAAGAATCTGACAACAAAGAGAGTTATAAAAAGAGCTGCCATATCAAAAACGGCCACTATTTTTATCAAAAAAGCAACTGATATAAGAATTCCTGCGGCAAATGTTAAAATAAACCTGTGTTTTGAAGAAGTTAGGAACGCTAAATAAAATGCTACTATTATTGGCAGCAGCATGAAATTCTCTGCATTAGCAATATTTCCTTCAAGAACCGGAAGCCCAAAGACTAAAGCAAAAAAAGTAGTTGATGCAAATCTTGCCGGAAGACTTTTGAATAGTTTGGTAGTTAAAAGATAGAAAACTACAATCGTCGCGCCGCCGGCTATAATAGAAGCAAGCCTAACGTAAAATTGATCTCCATGTAAAAGCGCGTAAATTAAATAAAGAATTGGAGGCTTATTATCCCAGATCTCACGGTATAAAACATACCCTTGTCTGACTGCTTGACCAATTACTTGATATATTCCTTCATCTCCATACCAATGCGGCTCAAAGAGTGAGGGGAACCGAAGTATTGAAAAGATAGATAAAACAAGTCCTAAAAATAACTCCTCTTTTTTCTTCATGACTTCTCAGTCACGCGATATTCAAGTCGCTTGCCTATTATTAATTGTATATGTGAAATTAGTGCGGGTAAAGAGGAGAGAAAGAATCCAGATATCGGCATCAAAACAAACTCCAGAGGAAATAGAAATTGTCTAAATCGAGATGTGCTCGCATATTTTTTTGATCTCATATCAAAATCAACATAAATGAGAACAAACAAGGCAAGTAGGCATAATGTAAGAATAAAACCTGACATTCTTGGCAGACTATATCCAAGACTTGTGCGAGTGAATACAGGATTTAGAAAAACTATTAAGTTAGCCGAGATTGTAATAATATACCAATTGACCGGCCACAAAATATGATCGAGCAAAACATTCCAAACCAAGGATGTTTTCTTGAAGAAGGGCGCCTCACGAACAAGGAGCCACCACTTAAGATATATTGCGTCATCTGATATCCCCCAGGACCAGCGTCTTTCCTGATGGTATTTGCTAAGAAGCGATTTCATATATGTAGTTGCCTTTGGAGAATCCATTGAAGTCTTTAAGAATATTGGCTCAACATTGACTTTGCCGCCAGTTTGAAAGAATGCTTTAAAAAATATTCGATAATCTTCTGGTATTACATCCGTATCCCAATAGTCTATTTTCTTAAGCAACCTAAAAGACAGTGAATAAACGGAATTCGGGATAAGCCGCAGGCCCTGCACGAGAAGAGAAATTCTCCAGAGACTCGAGAAAAAGGCAATTATTCTTATAAAAGAAGGGACTTTCCAAAAATTATTATAGGAGACGTTTGCTGACTGCCAGAACAAATGATAGGGGTCTTTGGACGTCAGGAATTTGTAAGATAAATATGAAAAGAATTGTTTGTCAAATATGGAATCAGCGTCAACTGATGAGACTGTTAAGAAATCAAGGTTAACTTTCTTTTCTTCTAAAATTTTTTCTGCAAATCTTGCTGCATAGGCTTGATTTGAAGATTTACCTTTAACTTCATCCGGGTTATCTGGGTGAAACGTGCAATAGAATCCTCCAAATTTATTTTTATATTCTGAAAGCAAAGCTTTTGCTTTTTCAGCTGAATCTTTTTCTCTCTCTTCCAATGCAACAAAGATAAATATTTTCTTAATAGGAAACGTCTGGTCCTTTATGCTTTCAATAGTTTCTTTTATTTTAGACAAAGTCTCCTGGTATGAAGGCACAATGACAACATGTGACATTTTGGCAAATTTCCTGCGGCTTTTTGCACGTGCCAGCCAATCTACTTTTTCAGCTTCTTTTATTTTCCTTGATGCAATAAACGCGCAAATCGCAAGATTCCCTGATTTGTATAGCCAGTACATGTTAAAGAAAATAATGAAATAGGCCAATTGTAACGGAAAGAAAATTGCTCCCCAAAAGGGCATGCTAATCATAAAGATTGCCAAAAGCGGCGGTATAATCTCAAGAAGTCTTATAGATTTTCTTGGGTATCTAGTGAAAATTGTTGTCGCTAATTTATGCATTTATTTTTTTGAATACTTTTCGAACGTTGCTATCGAGTATAGTTTCAAACTCGGAAAAGGCTACACCTTTTAGATCGGCTAAATATTGTCCTACGATTATAACATTTTTAGGCTCGTTACGCTGCCCGCGCAGAGGCACAGGTGTTAAAAATGGAGCGTCAGTTTCAACCAACATTCGATCTACCGGCGTTGCTTTTACCAAATCCGCAAGCGCGACCGTCTCACCCTTAGCTATCCCTTTATACGTAACGTTCCCATCAAATCCTATATAAAATCCCATGTCCAATGCGGCCTTGAGAACCTCAAACGTGCCTGCGAAGCAATGGAACATTCCAGGAGGATCCTGAAACTTTGTTCGATATTCGCGAAGAATCGAAACAATATCCTCTCCGGCCCGCCTGTTGTGGATCTGGAGCGGCAGCCTAAGCTCGATTGAGAGTTCGATTTGTTTTCTAAAAGCATCTTCCTGGAGTTTTTTATCTACGATGCCATTGGATTCATAATAATGGTAGTCTAGACCTGTTTCACCAATTCCAATGACTTTGGGCTCGCGGGCAAGTTCGGTTAGCGTGAAAAGCCAATCTGATTGTATCTCCCCTTCAAACTCGCGATCAGCCTTATCAGCATGGTGGGGGTGGACACCCACAATCGCATATAGATAAGGTAGGCCACGTGTAAGCTCCACAGCCTTCTTTGAGGATGGAATACTCGTGCCTGTATTGACAATCACACTCACGCCAGCCTCATGTGCCCGTTCGGCAGCCTCCTCCCAATCGTTGTCGAAAGCGTGAAGATTTAGGTGACAATGCACATCCACCATTAGTAAGTATTAAGTATAAAGTATCAAGAAGTAAGTATAAAGAAGCTGGGTAATAGGATTCGCTACTTGATTTTGAGGTTGTCTACTATGGGGTGTGAGTGGCGAACATTTTGTCTTAGTTCATTTGCTCTTCGCTTCCATTCAGGAGCTTGTTTAGCGGCATATTCTCTTAACTCTTCGAGTGTTGGCCATGGGTCAAGATCCATTGGCGGCAGCTTATGAGAATTGGGAACTTCTTTTGTCATAACAACTTTATTCTATCAAAAATTGAAAATTAAGCAAGTAGTAAATTGATTGGAAATTGGTAATTGGTAATTGGAAATTCCGCGGTAGCGAGCTAGTAGTCCATGCCGCCCATGCCGCCGCCGGGCATTTGTCCGCCAGCTGGCGGATTTTTCTCTTCGGGGATATCTGTTATAAGGGCTTCAGTTGACAAGACCATCATGGCAACTGATGCAGCATTTTGAACTGCTGAACGAGTTACTTTTGCCGGATCAATAATTCCTGCAGTTAGCATTGACCCATATTCCATGGTCATAACATTAAATCCGTAGTCATCAGCCTTATTGTTCTCAATTTTCTCAAGAACAATACCCGGTTCTTCTCCTGCATTCTTCACAATCCAGCGGGTTGGCTCTGCTAATGCCGTATGCAAAATATCAACGCCCCTTTTTTGATCCTCATCTTTTAAACTATCACGAAGTTTTGATAATGCAGGGCGCGCGCGAACCAAAGTTACTCCGCCACCAGGAACCACCCCTTCTTCAATCGCGGCCTTTGTTGCAGCGACTGCGTCAATTACCCTTTCTTTCTTCTCTTTCATTTCAAGTTCGGTGGCGGCGCCAACATTAATAACAGCTGCACCGCCCGAAAGTTTTGCTAAACGTTCCTCAAGTTTTTCGCGGTCAAAATCGGATGTTGAACGTTCTATTTCTTTTTTAAGATGAGCAATACGGTCTTGAACAGCTGACTTTGATCCTTTTCCCCCGATTATTTGAGTTTCCTCATTTGTGGTTTTCACTTTTTCTGCTTGCCCGCAGTCTTCAATTGCAACGCTCTCAAGCTTGCGGCCGGTATCTTCTGAAATTACGGTTGCGCCGGTTAAAACAGCGACATCTTCAAGCATTTCTTTCCTGCGGTCACCAAAACCCGGAGCTTTTACGGCCAGGATGTTAACTGTCCCGCGGAGTTTGTTCACAACCAGCGTTGCCAAAGCCTCTCCTTCAATATCATCTGCTATAATCACAAGATTTTTTGAAACTTTAACAAAGTTCTCAAGGAAGGGAACAAGATCTTGAATTGAAGAAATTTTCTTGTCTGTTACTAAAATATATGCATCGTCAATTTCTGCTTCCATGCGGTCAGGATTTGTAACAAAATAAGGCGAGGCATAACCTTTATCAAATTCCATACCTTCTTTATAGTCAATTGAAAATTCAAGACCGCGACCCTCCTCAACCGTCACGATTCCGTCTTTACCAACTTTATTGAGTGCCTCTGCGATTAAAGACCCAATATTTTCGTCTTGCGCTGAAATGGTGGCAACTTTTGCAACGTCTCCCTCGCCTACTTTTTTAGACATCTTTTTTATTTCTTCCAAAACTTGCGAAACTGCTTTTTCAAGACCAATGCGCAAGATCATGGGGTTTGCGCCTGCTGATACTGCTTTAAAACCTGAGGAAACAATGTGTTGAGCGAGCAGTGTTGCCGTGGTTGTTCCGTCTCCTGCTACGTCATTTGTTTTTGAAGCCGCTTCCTTAACAAGCTGAGCGCCCATATTTTCAAATGGATCAGGAAGCTCTATTTCTTTAGCAACAGTCACTCCATCATGCACAACATTTGGTGCTCCCCATTTTTTGTCCAATGCGACATTGCGGCCTTTTGGGCCAAGAGTGGTCACAACTGCGTTTGCAAGCTTGTCAATTCCTTCTTTTAATTTTGTTCGGGCTGCTTCCCCGTATAGTATTTGTTTTGCCATTATGAGATTATTGCAAGGATATCCTTCTCCTCAACGATTGTCCACTCCTCATTTCCTACCTTAACTTCATTCCCGCCCCATTTTTTGTACATTACCTTTTGTCCAACCTTGACAGTCATCTTGCGAATATCACCTTTTGGAGTAACTTCTCCATCTCCAACCGCCATAATACGTCCTATCTGTGGTTTTTCTTTGGCTGTTTCAGGTAAATAAATACCGCCTGAGGTTTTTTCTTCTGCCTCAAGTGGCTGTATCAAAACATTATTGAACAATGGTTTAATATTTGGATGGACAAATTCGTTTAGAGCTTTAGTATTCTTAATCATAAAACCGATTAAGTATTTTAGAAAAATTCCCGAATTTTGTCAAGGGGCATACTCGACTGCTAATTATTGACTTGTCTTAAAAAATAATCTACGCTATTAAGGAACGGCTGCAAAGGCCGATATTCTCACGTAGATGAAAATTTTAGCCAATAAGTATTTTATACTTGGAAATTTATTGCTCCTCCTGATAAGTATTCCTGTAACTCTATTTTTCATTAAAAGACAACAAGATCTTAGAAGCCGTGCCGCTCCTACCTCAAGACTAACTTTTACTCCTGAGACTCTTAATACATCCACTCAGTGTCAAAGCTTTACAACCGATATCACACTTGATCCCGGTTCAAATATTGTCTCAATTGTTGATTTTTACCTCAAATATGACCCAACAAAACTAGATGTTCTGCAAATCAGAGAAAGTGATAAATTCCCAACAGTCGTAAGACCTGTGAGTGTCTCAAGCGGTGAGGCAAATATGTCAGTTTCTGTTGGGGCTGATGTTACTCGTGCTGTACAGACAGTTTCAAAAGTTGCAACAGTTACGTTTAGGCCCAAATCAGCAGGAACTGCTCAGCTTTCTTTTGACGCAGATAGGTCCCGCGTATTTTCTTTGGCTCCGGCAGACGAACCTACTGAAAATGTACTTTTCCAAGTATCAACAGCAAACGTAACTATTGGATCCGGGGCGTGCGCTGGCGGAGGTGTAACACCGTCACCAAGCGCAGCGCTCACCCCCACTACAACACCTAGAGTCGGAGGAGGAGCATCGCCTACCCCAACCCCGACTAGTATTCCCACACCAATTGCATCACCAACTGCGAGTTTAACTCCAACACCAACAGCAACAGTATCTGCTACACCAACGCCGACAAGCACTCCGACTTCTACCCCCACAGTTGCTCCAACTACCGCACCAACTATCCCTCCCACCGGTGAATTGGCAAAAACAATTGGAATAGTGGGAGCGATACTCTTGACAATAATCGGCGGCTTTGCCCTCCTAGCCCTCTAGTCAGTATTCAGTATTCTGTATCCAGTATTCAGTATGATGACTAGCTGAATACTCTATACTGTATACTCAATACTGGCTCAAGCCCGAAGTACTGCGAGAAATGCCTCTTTAGGAACATTGACTGAGCCGATTGTTTTCATTTTTTTCTTTCCCTTTTTCTGCGCTTCTAATAGCTTATCTTTCCTGGTCCTGTCTCCCCCAGACATTTTTGCCAAAACGTTTTTTGCATATGGCATAATTCTTTCGCTTGCAATAACTCTCATACCAACTTGTGCCCTCACAGAAATTTCAAACTGATGACGCGGAATTTCTTTGGCCAATGCCTTTACAATTCTTCTTGCAAAATCATCAACTTCGTTTTTGTGAACTACAAATGACAGTTCAGGAACAATATCATTATTTACAGAAATATCTACCCGCTCAAGTTTTGAGGCTCTGAATTCTGCAATTTCATAATCAAAAGAGGCATAACCTGACGAGAGAGTTTTGAGTTTGTCATA
>CAYIRD010000030.1:0-10363 GCA_964365755.1 uncultured Gammaproteobacteria bacterium
TTTGGCTGGTGGATCTTCCCAGCCATTTTCTTTTTTGCCATTCGATCACTTATCAAAAAGCTAAAAGCCAAAAGCCAAGAGCTAAAAGCCTTTTATACGAGCGTTCTATTCATTTTAATAGCCATCATTATCGTCGGGATGTTCGATCATTTTTTTCTCACTTTGGAACAGGGGCAAATAGTCCTCGCTCTGATTTTAGGACTGTCGTTCGCAAAACTCAAAAACTAAGGAGTTGGTGTTGATGAGGGCGCTTCTGGATGGGGACAGTCAACACAATAGCGGTCCCCATTTAAATCTGTAATAACTGTTTTTTCCTGTTCTTCAACATTAGGGTCGCCAGTTTTGGCCAAAGTTCCCGTGTCCTTGTTTATTAAAACTTTTTCTCTAGAAATTTTTCCATGGCTGTTTTCAGAACCCCGAATAAAGTATTCAAATCGAGTTTCGCAGCGGCCTTCCCCGCCTTCGGGCGGGGCAAGCTGTCCTGTGTCTGTGCAGACGTGTTTACCTACAACGTTGTCGGGTTTCTGCGGCCACTGCGGCTCTGTCCCTTCAAGCACTTTTGCCATTAAGTCGTGCCAGATGGGTGCAGCCCCGGTTACTCCTGAGACAATTCCTGACATTGGGGTATTATCGTTATTCCCAACCCACGTCGCGACAACCCGCGACGGCGTATATCCAATAGTCCAATTATCCCTAAGGTCATTCGTAGTTCCGGTCTTGACAGACACGGGGTAATTCCCAATGCGCAGAACTGAGTTCTCGCCAAATGCGCTGGCGCGCGCCCCATTATCAAGAAGAATATGGGAGATGATATAGGCTACTCCGTCAGGTAAAACTCTCTTGCCGAAAATCGGACTTTTGGGCGGCTTATATTCCTCAAGCACATGGCCCCTGCTGTCTATAACTTTAAGAACAGGCGCAAGTGTGATCCTGTAGCCATTATTGGCAAATACTCCAAAAGCCTCAACCATATTAAGCATAGTTACTTCTCCGCCTCCCAAAGTAAGTGACAGCCCATATCTATCTGGCTCACTAAATGTTGTAATTCCCATTGCAGATGCCGTTGCAATCATTGCTTCAACACCGTTTGCTTTAAGCATTTTGACTGCAGGTATATTGTAGGAATTGGCAAGTGCAAATCTCATCTGCTGTACTCCATGGAATCTCCCATCATAATTTACAGGACAATAAGGACGCTGTCCGGGGTTTGGAAAACAAACTCTGTCATCAACAAAAGGAGTTGAGGCAGTGTACCCCTTTATTAATCCAACAGCGTAATTAATGGGTTTTATAGAAGATCCCGGTTGTCTTTTTGCAAGAGTTACGTTTACGTTACCGTCTATTGCATCGTCAAAATAATCCCTTGAGCCTACCATCGCCAAAATTTCCCCAGTTCGCGGGTCTGAGATTAACGCAGCGCCGTTACTTACTCTTAAATTTTTGAGTGTTTCAATCTCTCCCGCGACTGAAGCCTCAGCATATGCCTGCAAGTCAAGATCCAAAGAGGTGGTGACATGAAGACCTCCCTGTTCAACGGCTCGCGGCCCGTATCTTTGTTCAAGAATGTCTTTAATGTAAAAAACAAAATGAGGCGCAAGAATTTTATTTTGTATTTTTGAGAATTTAAGCTCTAGCTCTATTGCTCCCCTCTCTTCTTCACTTGTTATATACCCCAGTTCCCGCATTCTTTTTAATGCTTCAAGTTGTCTTGTTTTCCCTAGTTCTGGTCTTGATCCAAAAGGTGAGTAGACTGATGGGGCCTCAGGAAGAGCTGCAAGAAAAGCAGATTCTGCTAAATTTAATTTTTCAACCGGTTTGTCAAAATATACATGACTTGCCGCCTCTACTCCATATGCAGTGCCGCCATATGGTACTTGATTAAGGTACATCTCGAGAATCTTATCTTTTGAATAAACAGACTCTACGATGAATGCCAAAAAGATTTCCTTCACTTTTCTCGATATGGTTCGCTCAGGTGTTAGAAGCGAAGTTTTTACTAATTGCTGGGTTATTGTTGATCCGCCTTGGACCTCTTTTTTAAAAACAGTTGAATAGAAAGCACGGGTTATGCCGCGAATGTCTACTGCACCATGTTTGTAGAAATCTTTATCCTCTAAAGCTATGGTTGCGTTTTTAACGTGATTTGGGATTTGTTTAAACGGGACATAGGTTTGGTTTCTTGTTGTAAAAATAGTGTAAAGAAGCTTCCCGTTTCTGTCGTAGATTTTACTTGACTGTGGATAACTGGTTGAGCCAATGGTTGCGGTTGACGGGATGTCTTTCAGAATATAGAAATAAGATGCTATAAGGCCAATGATTATTAAAGCCACAGCAATATATTTCTTGCCTTTTATTTTCCAAAATTTGAGTAGTGAAAGAATTTTGCGGATTCAAAGATTATAACAGAATCGTGATATCATATAAACATGTCTTTGAAGGATTATCTTACTTATATTAAAAGCTTAATTGGGAGTATTCCATTCAACATCTTTGATTATATTATTTTCATAACACTTCTTTTATATATCTTTGAAGATATTTCCTTTGGCATAATCCCTGCAGCTATCTCATTTGTCTCTACTATCACAGCCTTTTTTGTTGGTCTAGCATTTTATAGTCACCTCTCAAATCTTTTAGTTGACAAGTTATCCCTTACAAAAGGCATATCCGATGCTGTGGCTTTTTTAATTGTGACTTTAGTAAGTTTTGCTTTAATTTCTGCCGCGCTGACGATAATCAGAAGAAGATATCTTTTCAACAAGTTCTCAAAAAAGGTTGACATGGCGGGAGGTGCTTTTTTTGGAGTTCTTTCCTTTTTCTTTATCGCGTCTTTTGCAGTAGCACTGCTTCTCTCATTCCCAGTATCTGAGGTAATAAAAGATTCTATAAGAAATTCAGTAAGCGGAAGATTTTTATTTATTAGAACAGCAGGTTTAGAAAGAGAAGTCCGCAAAGTCTTTGGTGGGGCAATTGGAGAGACAATAAACTTTTTGACAATAAGACCTGAGTCTTCTGATTCTGTTAGTCTCAATTTCAAAACCACGTCTTATAAAATAGACGCACGGTCCGAAGAAACCATGCTATCATTAATGAACTTAGAAAGAGCGAAAAGAGATTTATCATCCTTGGCAGCGGATGAGCTTCTTCGCGAAGCGGCCCGTTCTCATGCAAAAGATATGCTTGAACGGGGGTATTTTTCTCACTATACCACGGCGGGTCTGTCGCCATTTGACCGCCTGGCACAGGCAAGAATAAATTATACATATGCAGGAGAAAATCTGGCTTTTGCTCCGGATGTTGAAATTGCGTTTGCGGGATTAATGAAAAGTCCGGGGCATCAGGAGAATATTTTATCTGGGAATTTCAGAAAGGCAGGAGTAGGCGTATTAGATGCAGGGATTTTTGGTAAAATGTTTGTCCAGGAATTCACAGATTAAATCAGCAACTAGATAATAGAAACTAGCTACTAGTAATACCGTTCGGAAACCTATTATCTAATATCTAGTATCTAATCTCTAGCGGAATAGGGTTCCGATAAAATAAGCTATTAGCGCTGCTACTCCACCAAGGAGTACTATCTCACCAACTGATCGCCAAAGAGTCTGCGTAGTTACTTTCCAACGCAAGACTCCCAAAAGCGATAGGGCAATAAATGTAAATAAAATTGAAGTTAGAAATTTATTATCAATATCAATAAAAATATAAGGAATTAAAGGAATGAAACCAAATAAAACGAAAGATCCCATTGTTGCAAGGCCTGTTAATATTGGATTCTCATGTTCAGGTGTGGGCATTTCAAGCTCATACCTCATCATAAACTCTGCCCAGTAATCCTCATTTTTAGAGTAAAGCTCTGTTATTTTTTTAGCCTCTTCTTCCGTGAATCCCCTCTTTTTGAGAATATAAATTGTTTCTTTCTTCTCAAATTCAGGATTATTTCTAATTTCAAAAAGTTCCTTACCCTTTTCAGTTCTATAAACATCTTTATCAGCAAAAATTGACAAAATATTACCAAGACCCATTGAAAAAGCATCAGCCATAAGATTGGCAAACCCAAAGATTAGAACAATAATAATAGGGTATTGATTAATCGCCTGGCTCTGTGCTCCTGTGAACCCTGCAACGACAGCAAAAGTTGTAACTATCCCGTCGCTTCCGCCATAAACAATTTCTTTAAGATATCCTGCTATGGTGAATCTCCCATGTTCGGATTCAATATGTTTTACAAAATCCTCTTCCGTAATTTTTCCCATATATTATTCTATCTCTTGATTAGTTTTACATCAAATATTTCATCTTTCTCTAGTTGATGTTTAATCACTATTGAATCTTTTTCAAGAGCAGCGTTTTCTACTTCTTTTGGGACAAATTTTTCTCCGTAAGACAAGCGCAGGGTAAAGGGATAGCTTTCTGTTCCCGGTTGTTTAATCAAAAATAAAGAATACGTAACTATGGCTTCAGCGGGTATTACTAGGCCGCTATCATAAGTTAGCTCAATTTCTCTTTTCTTTTTAGGTTCTACAGTCACAATAAATCCAAATATCTTTAGATTATTCTCAATCACTTCATCTACCTCGAGCCCCAAAGGGGCTCGAAACGCAGACCTTTCATAAAGGTTCGCGTCTGTAACAGCTGGTACAATAGCTTGTTTTTCTTTATCAAAACTTATGGATGTTAGTCTACTTCCTAAGGGAGCCGCAATCCGAACGTAAGCTTTATATTCTTTGTCACCAGTATTGTTTAATGAGTGCAAAATACGAGATTTAATACCGTTCTCAAAAGCGACGTAATAATCCGTGGATCTTGATATGTTTATATTGGCTTTATTAACGCCAATATTTGCCTCGTTGATTAATAGAAAATCATTTATACTACTCTCCTCAGCGCTTCTATTGTCTCTGAGTGTTCCTCCATGTCCTAAATTATTAAAAATACTTTGAATTGAAGAGTTATTGAAGGCAAAGAGCAAATGTTTCTCTTCCGCAAGTTTTGGTAACAAACTCAACGCTTTTATAAGCTTATCCTGCTTTTCAAGTTTTAATATTAACTGATTAAAGAGACCTGTCAGAACATCTCTTTTTTCTGATGACCCTGGGAAAAAATTATCATCAATTATATTTTGTAAAAAATCAAAAGTATTTTTACCGTCCAACACTTTTTTGTAAGCAGGCAGTTCAACTGGGCCAATCTCTTCAATCAATCTTCTAACAGACTCAAAATTTATAGCTAGCACACCGTCTACTTTCTTCCCTGTTTCAAGGTTATAAAGGAGAGTAGACATGCTTGCGCTTTTCTGAAAATCCGGATCAAAATTTGAGTCACGCAGATAAAGATGGGGCTGAAGGTAACGGCGTATTATATAGTGCGGTTCTATATGTGCCTTAAGTTTTCCATCATATTCATAGACATCCTCGATGTTGAAGCTTTCTATTTTTCCTCCTCTTATTTTCAGTTCCCCCACGGATCCAATGAAGCCGCCTGTTGGTCTTAACTCTCCATTGTTTTGAAAAAGAAGAAGATAATTTTTTTCCTCGTTATAGCCTAAAATAACCGGCATGACTTGAGCAAGACTTATAACGTTTGATAATTCCGTGGTTTCAAGCGCATTTAAAGTCGGGTTTTCGAACTCAGTTTTTAATTGCTGAAATCTGAAATAAAAATATATGCTGTCAGAGATTGTTTTCTCAAGCGTTTCTCTGTCGGGGCCACTTTTCAGATTTTCCAAAGTGTCAAAATTATTAGAAATTATATTCATAAGCGCAACCGATTCCTGAACTTGATCAAAATCTGTACCAGAGATTTTTGCACCGAATTTAGCAACGGGTTCTGACAAACCAAGCAAAGATTGCGCGCCCTTTATATTTGAAGAAGCCCTCTTGAATTCACCTTGTTTGAGCGCCTGAGCAGAAGTTCTTATTTGAAAGAATCCCAATCCTATCATTGCGGCATTTAAAAGTACAAAAAGTATGACGGAAGTTATTGCGGCAAATATTAGGGTTTTAGTCAAAGGTTTTCGGGGAACACTTTTTGAAAATTCTATTACTTTGTCTCTTGTTTCCTGTTTCTTGTTCTCTACTAATGGTTTTTCTTCAAAAAAGGCAAGACTTTTCTCAAAACCAATGAAATACTTGTCAAGAAACAAGGGTGTTGTAGCAATTTTTGCAACAAGTGGTCTTTCTATCTCTTCAAATGATTTTTCATCTTTCTCTGCTTTATCCTGGTACTTTATCTCTAAGTCATGTACTACCCTCTTTAAAATGTGGGCCGCTGATATAAAAGTTTGGGGTTGGGAATAAAAAAGGTAAAAGAAGCGAGTGTTGGTTTTTGGCCCAAACAGTATTTGATTTATTCCTGAAACCGCATCCTTTAAATATATTGGGAAAATAGGGGTTAAATCGCTTTCGGTGACTGTAACAACTGCCTTAGATCTTGCATTTTGAATCTCGCCCGCGATCTTAGAATCACTGTAATCACCCTGCTCAGCGTAGATGTCCCCTAAGAATAAAAAGTTAAGGCTTGTGAGCTTTTTGTACTCAAGAATTATGTCATAAAACTTTTCAACTTCATGTATATCTGCAAGGACCGTTGTTTTTGTATGATCGTGTTCAATCTTATCAAAAATCTGCGGCAGATTTTTTTTATCAACATCGCTTAAAAAAATTACCGCATAATCCATTTTCTCCTCAAGATCTTTTACAAATTTCGCATTTGTTTTGGGAATGCGGTAAAAATCTTCTTTCACATCAAATTCTAGGTCTCCAATATAAGCAATTTTAAAATCCTTAGAGTACTGGTCCAAAAGATGCGTAATCAATAAATTGTCCCCGTAGATAAAGATAATTGGTTTTTGTTTTTCCTGTGTTTCAAGCGTTAAATTGGGCATGGAAGTCCTTCTAGTTTAAGAGAAACAAACTAGAAAGACAACATTTAACAGTTGGCAAATTGACCAATTGACGGTTAATTTTGTTAATTTGTTGTTTTCGTTAATTTGTTAGCTGCTAGCGTCGAGGACAGCATTAACCAGGCGGTCGGCCTCCTGATTATGTTCCCGGGGAACACTTGCGTAGGAAAATTTGGCGCCGATTTTCTGCTCGAGATCGCGAATTGTAAAGAAAAGATTTCTAAGATTCTCATTTTTGATTTTCCACCTTCCAGAAAGCTGCTCTGCCACTAGTTTCGAATCCAAAAAGAATTTTATACTCGATACTGAATACTGAATACTGGATACTAAATATTTAAGGGCTGCAAGGACAGCGGAATACTCGGCCACATTATTCGTAGTATTACCAATCACTCTGCCCTCTTCGTATACTTTCGAACCTTGTTCGTCAAAAATAACAAACCCATAAGCCGCGGGCCCTGGATTTCCCCTCGCCCCCCCATCGCAGTAAATCGTAAAAGTTTTTGAGTTTTCCATAAGTTGGGTTTAAATAAAGATTAATCAATTATATCACCGCTTGGATTCCCGCCGATTTTTAGCTGATTTTCGCGGATAGTTGTTGACAAGGAAAACTTAACACGTCCACCGGGAGAGATTCATTAGGTGAGGTCTTCACGTTTTGAGTGTAGGAAGGTGAACCACTGTTCAAAAATTGCGATTATTCCCTTGAGTGGTGCTTCAATTAACATATCGAGAACAAAAATAAACACATTGATTTGGCGAACACCCTCTGAGAGATATCGCCCCACGCGTGCAATGGGCATAAAGAAAAAGTCAATGAAAGGCGTCAGAAGTCTTGTCTTTTCACGCACTGTATAAACGTTGGCCGCTTGATTAATTCTGTAAGACAAAAATGTAATTAATGCAAAGAAAAAGATGAAGAATCCTTGGCTTACGAAATTAAAGTTAAGGCGGCTCAATACATAAATAATAGCGCCAAAACTCAAAAGATATGTTCCAAGCCAAATAGCAGTAAATATTGTATCAAGAAGCGATTTGGCGCGTGGTTTGTGATGGAAGGCAAGCGACCTACCAAGGTCCGGTGCATCATCAAACAAAAGTGAATTTGTTCTGTCTATTATTCTATTAGTATTTTCTTTTCCAGGCGCACGTATAAAAAATGATACTATAATCATCATACCAACAGGAATAGCTATATTTATTGCTATAGATCCCCAAACAATGTGTCCATAAACAAACCTGTCATAAGCTCCCTCAACTGTTAATGCAAGGAAAGATTTTGAGAGAAGAATGAAAATAATTGAACGAATTATTGCCCGCCTTACCTTACCTGAGATATTCGCGTAACGTGCTTCACAAGTTTCATTAATAACATTTGCAAATTCTTCTGGTTTTGAGATTAAATCTTTAATTTTGCTATTGTATTTTTCAAAAATATCCTCAAGAATCAAAAATGGCGGGATTTGACGCTTTACAAATTCAAATATTTTGAATCGCCCAGGATAGTTGAGCTGTTCCTCTATAACTTTTTTTCCTTCTGAAAATTTCTCGCCCGTTTCCTGTAAAGTTGTTTTAGATAATCGCCCAAAATATTGATTAAATAACGCGTATCTTAGAAACGGTAGGTCCTCTTTTGCAAAGGCTTTTCTTATGGCAATAAAAACCTGTGCGTCGCGAGTCTCCTCAGTATCATCCCGAATTGTCACCATCTTATTTAGATTTCGGAAAATGTATGACATCATGGCTTCCTTCTGAGGTGTAGGATTAAGTCTATCTTCAATGTCTGACGCCATTAAATGATAAATCCACTCATTAAGTTCTGACTCATTGACTTTGTTGTGTTTGGGGATTAGTTGGCGAAGCTCAACGTAAAGGTCTATAGTTTCTTCAACATCGATTATTTGATTATCGCTAATGCTTTCTTCAGGAAAGTACCTTGCCCAAATGAGTTCTCGCACCAATAGAGGCCCAACAGTTTTGCCGTTTCCTCCAAGAAGAAGCCGGCGCCTCAAAATCCGTTCGACCGCCGCTCGCAAAATAACCTCTTCATCCCTATTCTCGATAGCGGTTCTGAGACGCTCATACCAAGCAGCAAGCTCTGAAGCAATGCCACTGGCAAAAGCCTGGTCACGCTTCTTGTGACTTGCCTCCTCATGGGCTTTAATTAAATAGTCGGAATCTTTGTTAAGCTTGGGTGCGTTTTTATCAGCACTTTCTGTAACCTGTTCCCCCTCTAAAATATCCGAACCTTTATCCATAAAAGTATTATATGCTGATATGTATATAGGGAGCAAGTTTACTCACCTTTGTAGGAGTCGCCATGCATTATATCGCGCATCATGTCAGAAACATTCTGTTTTCCGGTCCAAATTCTTAATATCTCTCGATCCCCTAACCCTTCTCCTCTTAAACCTGCAATCCATGCAACATCTGCCAATGTTTCACCCCCAGACATGAATATTGCCTCGGCCTCTCTGATTAATTTTTCTGTTCCACTATCTTGAATATGTCTATCCATAAATTCCTGGGCTCTTTGAACATTTAATTCGTGCCTATTTGTCAGTTCGTTAACGCGGATTTTAAATTCTTCCGGTTTTCTAAATCGCTTAAATATTTCCATTTAGAGATTATACCAGAAGACATGTTTGAACCCAAAATTATGTTATGCTAAAATTGCCAAATGGATAAAGTATACGATCACAAAAAAGTTGAAAAAAAAATCTATACTGAGTGGGAGAAAAATGGTTATTTTAAACCAGAAGTAAACTCGGATGGCGCATCCTACTCTATAATTCTTCCTCCTCCTAATGCTAACGCTCCACTTCACTTTGGCCACGCAATGTACGTAATCGAAGATATTCTAATCCGCTATCACAGGATGAAAGGATTTTCTGCTCTTTGGCTTCCGGGTGCAGACCACGCAGGATTTGAAACGCAATTTGTTTTTGAAAAACATTTGGCAAATGATGGAAAATCAAGGTTCGATTATGATCGCGGGACACTCTATCAGATGATTTGGGATTTTGTGCAAAAAAACCGCGGAGGAATGGAATCGCAGTTACGCAAACTAGGATTCTCGCTTGATTGGTCCAGAATGAAGTTCACACTTGATCCGGATATTATCTCAATTGTTTATAAAACATTTAAAAAAATGTACGACGATGGGCTGGTCTACAGGGCAAAAAGACTTGTTAATTATTGCACTTATGACGGGACTTCATTTTCAGATCTTGAAGTTGTTTATGAAGAAAGAAAAGATCCGCTTTACTACATTAAATATGGGCCTCTTACCCTTGCCACTACGCGGCCTGAGACAAAATTTGGAGATACGGCAGTTGCAGTTCATCCTGATGACAAAAGATACAAGAAATATATAGGGCAGGAAATTGAGATAGAAACGGTTCTTGCGAAAGCGAGGATCAAAATTATTGCGGACGAATCCGTAGATCCTGCTTTTGGCAC
>CAYIRD010000031.1:0-10242 GCA_964365755.1 uncultured Gammaproteobacteria bacterium
TATGACATCAATTAACATAGCTAAAATAGAGTATTATAAAAAACCACCCTATGTTTTCCTCCCGGAACCAAAATTCCCCTAAAAGCATGGTTAGTTCTAAAAATACGCTGTGTTTGGTTACCGTCTATACTTACGCGCCAAGTCGGATAAAAAGAATCTGACATCACTAGAAATCCATCACCCGCATTATCGGTATCTATCATAACCTTATTGCTTTGATATTCCGCAATCTCGGCATTTCCTTTTGACAGAGCGGTTTGTGTCCCAAACTCGGAGACAGCCGTGTTATTTAGATCAACTTCGAACATAGTTTTAATTGTTGATGCTTTATCTCTTTCCGCGATTACATTTTCTACAAAAAACGCTCTTGGAAGAAAATTTTTATTCTCATAGACTCGCGTTTGCCCTTCCTGAAATACCTTTGCAAGTTTTGTCGAATTCAAATCAGTAAGCGATAAAACATATTTAACATTTAAAAAATCTATGATCGGCGAATCCAAATTACGCGGAGTAATAATTCTATTAAAACCAAACGGCCTGTGAATACTGTGGCTTTCACGTTCTGATGCCGCAATGAGTTCAGCATAGGATAAAAGATATAAGGGATCATATCCTTCAATTGACTGAAGTTTATAGTAAGTTGATAAATTTGGTGCCAGAATTCTTGAATCAGTAGTGGCAACCCTAAATACATTGGTGTCTTTTTGCAAAAACTCCACAACTTTTGTTTGTGGATAAAAGTAATCAATCGTTGTGAAAGGTGTAAACTTTGCTCCGAATCTATAAAGATCGTAAAACACAAGCGCAAGAACAAGAAAAATTAAGAGTAACCTTGCCATCATTTCTTTAACAAAAATAATCCCTGAAATGAGTATTAATCCTATTGCTAGAACACCGCTTGGGAATATAAGGTTTCGCTTAGCTATGGACAGATTTTCAGCAGTAATCCCCAAATCAGTTTGTCCAAAAGCAATAAACCAACTTAAAGAAAAAGCTACGATGAATAAAATGCCAATGACCATAACTTTTCTCCAAGCTATTTTTTTATTCAAGATTAGATAATTAAATCCTAGGGCGGCAAGAACTGATAATGCAAAAGTAATAGGAAATATTAATCGAGTCGGCTGTGCTGATGAAAGAAACAGAACAGATAAGTCAAACGGAAGCTTTGAGATAGGAGTTGGAAGCACGAAAATGAGAGAAAAAAAAACCATTCCTATGAAAAACATGACCTCATTTTTGTTCTTTGACAAAATTGAGCAAAAGGCTAGAAACAGGCTGAGAATTCCAACATATCCTACGAGCTCTGCATAGTTCCACGTTCCCCAATAATTAAGGGTGGCGGGATTTCCAAAAAAATCCGGAGCAATAAATTGAATCAGATGCTGCCAAGGCATAAACCACCCTTCGATGTCTAGATAATTTTGATCGAGAAACCTTGCAGAGAGATTTACAAATTGAAGCGTTGGAATCCATTGTACGGCCGTCACGACAGTAAATAGTAAATAGTAAATAGTAAATAGGATTAGTGTTCGAGGTTTCTTGCCATGTTCAAACCATCTAAAAATTAGATACGCCAGTGAAACTAAGAATACATAGAAGAAAATCTGTAGGTGCCCTGCAAAAAAAGAACCTACCAGCGAGATTAAAAAAATCAAACCCCAAGGCCTTCTTATACTGAATACTGGATACTGTATACTGGATACTACTCTATCAATTGACAAAAGGATTAGCGGCAACCACAACGCAGTATGGCCAATATTCCCCCACTCAAGCCAAGCGATTGAAAAACCTCCAAATGCAAAGATGATTGCCCCCAATAAGCTCGCCTTGTCATCAAGCTTTAGGTTGCGAAGATAAAAAAACAAAAACATTCCGCTCAGTACCGGCTGAAGCATTATTATAAATGACCAAGATAAATAAAACGGCTTTATGAATAGTAGTAAATTCAATGGATAAAACACGCCTGATTGAAAATTTGCTAGTAAGGGTTTCCCCGTCATTTCATAGGGGTTCCACAACGGCAGCTCAAAGCTCGAAAGTAAACTGATTGACAATTCTTTCCAGGGGATGATTTGGCGAACCGGATCTGTTATCAAGAAATTTTTAAATGGAACTCCTGCCGGACTGATTTCTGCATATAAGTCAAGGAACGGGTGGTAAAGACCTACAATCGTGTCAGACGGAATTGGCAAAAGGCCTTTTAGAAAAAATTGCCAAAAGAATACGACAACAAGAAATATAATAAGCAATGGATATAAATACTTTCTTATAAGACCTCTCATAACTAACCTTCGACCATTCTTTTAATCTCGCTACAGAATCTTTTTCCTTCCTCAAAATCTTTCGCGCGCTTTTTTGCCTCTCGTGACATTTTCTCTAGAATTTTATCTTCTTTTATAAGATACATCGTTTTTTCTTCAAATTCCCTTAGGGAGCCCCATAATAAGCCACTAACATTATCCTCAACTATTTCTTTTTGTCCGCCCGCATTAAATACAACTGGGACAGCGCCCCCGCCCATTGCTTCAACCGTAGATATACCAAAGTGTTCTGCAAATTCAGGATGCTCATTTAAGTCTTCACCAAAACCTGAAGCATGCCAATAGATTTTTGCCGTTGAGTAGATATCCCAAAGCTCCTGATTCGTTCTATTTACCAGAAATTCAATTGGGTATCCCTCCGTTTTTTTCACTAGATTATCAAAGTCTTCTTCATCTCTATCATTAACGCTCACTGCGAGAACAAACTTCCAATCCGGTATTTTGTTAAACATTTTTTTAAAAGCATCAATCATAACATATTGTTTTTTGTAGTCCTTTACTCCAACTGTTACGTCAACTACTCTAAACCTGCCCACGTGGAGTATAATATTTTCTTTTTTTAAATTTTTGGGATGAAGATCAACCGGCGGGTAAATAACTAAACTGTCGGTTCCAAGTTTTCTATCTATATAGCTTTTTGTAAAATAGGAGTTGCAAATCACTCTACTAGTTCTTAACAGTTTCAGTTTGTTTTTCATCCCGCGACCTGCACTTTCTATAGGACGTTGAATGTGTATGAATAATTTCCTAGATAAGCTTAATGGGATGCTCCCATCAGATAGGAAAAGTATTACATCGTATTTTTTTGTTTCAACAAGTCTTTTTAGAAGGCCGATTTTAGGTGAAAATATATTTTGTGAGAGATTGACCCTATCTAAGTAAAGTCCAAATCTTTGTTTTGCAAGTTCCAGATCTTTCTCATCGTCCCAAAATATGGTCACGTCGTGATTGTCTGATAAACAATCAGCGGCGGTCAGCATGTACTTTTCCCCTCCGCCCATATCATCAAGATATGGATCATAGATACCTATTCTCATGCTAATTAAATGCGAATTTAAATACTGCTAATATATGCGAATTATTAGTATAAATTCGCACTAATTATATTCGTATACCATTCGCATTTTAATTTTAGCAGCTATTGATTCTGTTTGAAAGCTGTGATACATTACAGTTATGGATCCAAATGTTGTGGGTTCACCGGTATTATTGCTCATTCTTTATGTTTGGTCATTGATTGCAAAAGGAATAGCGCTGTGGCGTGCCGCACACCTAAAACAACGGAATTGGTTCATAGCAATTTTAGTACTTAATACAATAGGGGTACTTGAACTAGTATATTTATTTAGGTTCGCGGAAAAGAAGTTAACCCTGAGCGAAATCCGTTCTTGGATCAGCAAAAAATAGCTACTTTTGATCTCTACCCACGCCTATCCGCTTCGCTCGGAATACATCCACACCTGTCAGCGAGGCTGCCTCCCTCGCTTTGCTCGGTCCGTTCCTTCACTTCGTTCAGTCCGCTCCCAGAGTTTTGAATACGTTATGAACATTGAAAATGCTTGGTAAATTGACTCGATTAACCCAGCAGTACCGTTTCGATAGCCCTTCTCGGATACGTATGAACGGATAAACCCGGTAATCATTACTCTTAAAAATCGGAAAACATTCATTCTTGGGTGCCCTGCTTTTAGTCTTAAATCTGCTTCATATTCTGACCAATCATTTGTCTTCTCAACCATTTGCTCAAGGTTTCTATGGGTATAGTGAAGAATTGGCTCACTTATTGTCCCTAACTTGCCCTCGACCTCAGGGGTCTCATGTACTTTTCCGCGCCACCCCTTTAATTTATCTTTACGAAAAACCCGCTCAACTTTATCCGTAAACCCCCAATCTTTTCCTAAATAAAAGGTCTTTCGACGAACATAGAATCCCCCAATGTCTTCTCGAGCGTTTTCAGTTTTAAGTTTTAAGTTTTTAGTAAACTCTGGTGTTGCCCGCTCGTCCGAATCAATATAGAAAATCCAGTCGTTCTTTGCTAAAGATAATGCAAGATTCCTTTGGTCCGAGAAATCCTTGAATGGATTGCTTACGACTTTAGCGCCAAGTTTTTCGGAGATTTCAACGGACTCATCCTCTGATCCACCGTCCACAACAATAATTTCATCCGCCAGCTTTTTAACGGATTTTATGCAATCACCAATAACGTCTCCGTCATTTTTTGTAATTATTAAAACTGAAATCATTTCTTTCTTAAATATATACTTAAGCCGCCGGTTCCTAACAGCCCCACTAACCCAAGCGCTAATCCAATTTTAAAGCCATCTGGATCATAAGTAAATCTCACATGGTGTACGCCTTGAGGAATCACAACTCCTCGAAAGGCATAATTTGCCCTGTATATTTTTGTTTCCGAGCCATCTACAAAAGCTTTCCAACCGGGGTAAAACGGATCAGTTAATACCAGCATTACCCTTCCGCTTGAAGATGCTTCCATAATAATTTCATTCGGTTCGTAGCTTTTGATAAACGCTTGGCCTTTGGCATCTTTCGCAAGCTCTTGATCGATTTTTTCCTCAAGAAACGCTTCCTCTTTTAAATTCGAATCCTCATCAAACATCGCGTGCAATAGCTTTTCACCCGAACCTTCTACCCTATGCTGCCCAATGATAAAAGCTCTGTTGAATGCTTTTTGATTCTGATATACCTCATATGAGGCATCTTTGTATATGGGTGTAAAATAATCGACCGGATATTCCCAGAAAGGATATGCCCAGGCGAATCTTCCATCTGCAATTTTGTGAATTATATATTTGACCCCCAAAAAATTAAGTATATCCTGCGTGTTGTCTCCGCGTTTTGGAAAGACAACTCCGGATCTTTGCGCCTCGTGGAATTTACCGTCAGATGCTGCTCCAATGAATTCACCGTAACGAGAAATATACAACGGGTCATAGCCTTCTATGTATGATGCTCTATAAGTATTTGAAACCTCTGCTCCAAAATTTCCAAAGATCCTATCGTAAGATTCAATTGTGGATAAAAATCTTGAGATAGGAAGCTCAGGATACACGAACTTTCTTGGTTCAAATGGTTGCCATTTTATGGCAAACCTCAAAAGATCAAAAGCTACTATTAGAATTGTTAATATTTGTAGAATAATAAGATATTTTTTATTCTTGAAAAAAATAGATGAAATAATTATTGCTATCAACGAACCGAAGATTAGAGTCGGAAGTCTCAAGTTTGAGAAGGCGACCTGAATTTTGTCATTAGGAATAAACACTCTTAGCAAAATTACCCCCCAAAGAACTACAAATACTCCTCCAAAAATCAGAAGTAAACCTATAATAGGTTTAAAATTTCTTTTCTTAATGTCCTCGATTATCTTTTCAAATCCAAAGCCGGCTAAAACCGCAAAACAGAAACTTGCAAGTACAATGATCCGAGATGCTGCACTAGTAGAGAGTACGGG
Organism: uncultured Gammaproteobacteria bacterium; assembly: GCA_964365755.1. Taxonomy (GTDB): domain Bacteria; phylum Patescibacteriota; class Microgenomatia; order Levybacterales; family GWA1-39-11; genus GWA1-39-11. The sequence continues at coordinate 5,797 of CAYIRD010000031.1, forward strand.
GATTTTAAGATTCACCAGAAGATCAAGTAGAAAACTATCGAAAGCAAGAAAAACCGAAACGATTGCCATTAAAACAAAAAACACTATTTCTCGTCTATATTTCTTGAAACTAAAACTATAAAAGGCGAGTACTAAGGGAATAAGTCCAATATAACCGTTCCACTCGGCATAGTGTCCCAGCCAATTATTTCTTGTCACGGGATTTCCATAAAAATCAGGCGCTAGAAGAGTAGGTAGATAACTCCACGGAATTACCTCTACCGCCGAAAAGATCTCGCTCCTTGCGGAGTGGGAATATAATTCGACAGAAGGCAAAATTTGAGGACTTGATATTAAAAGCCCGAATGCAATAGACATAAGACATAAGACGTAAGACTTAAGATTTTTTGTGGAGACGAACTTGAAAGATATATAAAGTATTATGAATAGCAGAAAATAGAGGCTTGTTTGAAAATGACCGCTAAAAAAGGATAGTGGGACTGTGAGGGTTAATAATACCGCGTATTGCCATTTTTTGGTGCCCACTAACTTTTCTATAGCAAAAAGCGACAGCGGCAAGAACAGAATTGCCCATGCTAGGGTTTGGTAACTCATCCAGGTGGTAATAAATCCGCAAAACATAAAAGCGACTGAAGAACAAAGGGATGCAAACTCACTTAATTTTAAGGTTCGCAGATATAGATACGTAAAAAGTCCTGCCAGTAGTGGCTGAGCCAATACAATGATGCTCCAAGCATCGATAAACGGGAAAAGGAGATACAGAAGATTTAATGGCGAGAGCGCCGCCGATTGGTAATTTGCTAAAAGCGGCGTTCCTGAAAAGCTATATGGATTCCATAGGGGGATAATTCCTTGTTTCCAAAACTCGATAACTAAGTTTTTCCAAGGGTAAATCTGGGTAATTACATCAGGCATAGCTCCATTCTTATATGGACCGGCAAATTCAGGGATAGTATTCCAGGGTGCAAAGAAATTTACAAGGTATCCTGATGGGAATGGAACCTTTTCAAATAGAAAGTATGGGTGAGCAAAAATTAACCATACCCCGCAAATAAAAAAGATCGGCCAATATTTTTTGAGAAACTTCATCTTTTTGGTAATATGTATGTTCTGAAAAATATTCCGACGATCAACAATAGTGATGCAAGCGAAATATAGTTTGCAACCGTTCTTGTTCTTGTTTCACGAAACTCAACATCCACAATGTGCATACCTTGAGGAACATAGTATGTTATAAGACCTCTATGCTCCGGATCTTGAAACTGAACCTGATCGTATCTTTTCCCGTCTATATAGACCCTCCAGCCGGGAAAGTATAAAGTGTTTTCCCTGATTCGGCTTTTCTCACTCGCACCTATTTGATATTTGTGATGAGTTGAAGTCCTTAGAGTTTCGTCAATTTTTGCTTCTCCCGCAATTACTTCTGCGCGCGCCGCGGGACGCTTTTCCATAAATCTTACTGACCAAACTGGAGAACTCTCACCCGTATCCGTTGTGCTGTCATAAATTCCAGTATAGAACAACTCGGGTTTTACAAGATAATCTTTGGCCTTCCAGTAATCATTCGTCAAAACAAAAGCCGCTATTAAAACCATAGCCAAAGCTAACTTTTGAAAATTTTCGTTTTTAATTGAATAAAGAAGTATTGCTCCCAAAGTTGCCGATGCAAAAACAGAAACTGATAAAAATCTCCAAGGGAATTGGAACTTCTGAAGCGTAGTAAGGCTCCTCCAAATAAAATCAGACTCCACGAGCATTAAGAACAAGGAAGCTATAAAAACTATAAGTACGATTGAATATAAAGTGAGCATTTTTCTATTCTTACGAAATAAACTGTGAACTGTGAACAGTGAACCGAGAACTAATATCCATTGCATAATTCCTACTTGGACCGTAAACTGTCCGCTTATTCCATAAGTCCATGGCCCATAAAATAACTGATCCAATCTGACAAACCTGGAAAAGTATTCAGTACTTGCAACAATATCACGCAGAGTATATTTTCCTTCGGCAAAAGCAGGATAAAGAAAGAAGAACGAAAGACCAAATCCTAAAATCCCTATTAGAATATAGGTAATAGCTAATCGAGAATGTTGGATAGTTTCAGCCAGAGGCTGATGGGCCTTTGGCCCAAATAGTTTTCTGTTCTTCGAATTGTATATAAGGTATATTGCATAAAACGCTATAAATGGCAGAAACATAAGTAGCAGTGCATTGTGTGAGAGGATCAGTCCGGCAAGAGAAAAACATGCGCCGGCAAAATAAAATCGATTAGCAATCACACCCCCGAGGTGAGTGCGTTCGCTCCTCGGGGGTGGAGAGTTAGAAATCTTCAATAGAAAATAGCATATTAACGGTGGAAAAACGAAAGCCACATGCTCGCCGATTGCCCCTCGCACATATAGGTCAACAAATCTATATGGCGCAAAATTATATAAAATCGCACCTGCAATAGCGCTATATTCTCCTAAGAATTCTCGAAGCCAAAGATACATAGTGATTCCGCTTGCTATAAAAGCAGCGGCAAAAACTAACTTAACTGAATCGACGAGCGAAAAACCCAGGAAATGAAATAAAGAAGCAATATAAGAAGGCAGCGGATATAGAAACATTAAAATCGGGTGGCCGTACCCCCAGTTTAGATTTCCTGCCCAGCGTGGAACCATATTTCCCTCGGAGAGGTTTTGATAGAAGTTGGCAATCCTTGCCACGTGATCCTGCCCATCATGCGTAACCGGCAGCCCCGCCTTCGCAAGCGCCACCAACGGCACAACCGAAAGCGCTACAACAAGAATAATCCCCCAATATTCTTTAAATAACTTCACGTTAATAAAATTATACACCGCTCACAAAGCTTTTTCTTAATCATTACGGCCTTCTTTTTAATCATAAATTATGCATTTCCACTCTGACATATCTGTATTGGTTTGTTTGGAATAAACACCTGTCTCCCAATCTAAAAAACCCTCAACTTCACGCCGCAAACGTAGGGCAAATTCGTCGACATATCTCAGAGCATTCCAGCCCATAACGCTTTCCGCTGCTAGAGGCTGAAAACGCCTTCGTGGTAAGAGGGCTTCTACCATTCTCATGATTCTCAAAAAATGATAAGAATTAGTCAGTAGACCCGCTTTTCCGCCAAATCTAAAATTTGCTTTTCTAATTGCGCGCAGGTTGCCAAGCGTATCAGGATCAGACTCAACTCTAATAATCTTAGGCTGCTCCTTTAATTCCGCTTCCTGCATTTCTTGAAGTAGATAATCTCTCATCCCGTCGACCCTAGGCTTACTGCCTCCAACAACAATAATATTTTCTGTCTGGGCGCAGAGTTTAACAGCAGCTTGCATTCTAACCTCTCCACCTACATATATCTTCCCACCGCCCCTAACATCATCCCCAATTTCATAATAAGAATTACGTCCGTTCACAATAATAGGGTCACTTGGGCAAAAAACCGTAATTGTGCTATACGGCTTTTTCTCCGTTTCCGCTCTCTTTGGCTGGAGTTCGAGAGGCATACCCGAAAATTATAGATTATTACAAGTAGAAATGCGATCTAATTTGAGCTTGTTTGTTTTTTAAGCTCGGGAGGTGTTTCCTTCATTAAATTTTTATAGAGCTCGCCTCTTAATTTCGTTGCTTTATCAATTGCTTCTAATAGCTCTGTTCGAACCTTGGGGTCCTTGGGAGCTGTTTCGTATGCACCCTTGAGCGCTTGCATCATCCTCTCCTGTGAGGCTTTAATTTTTTCAAATAATTCTTCTTTGGTGGGCATTCTGTCGCCAAACTGCTTCATAATCTCCTCACGCCTCTTCTTAAACAACCTAACTCTCATAGATAAATGATGCCACATTTAACCTCGCCTAGATTAGTCCCTGATCATTCTAACGTTCTTAAGAACGTTAGAACGTTTTTGCCTCGTTCGGAAATTTTGTGTCTTATGTCCTTACCTTGGCTTCTCTTCATAATTAAACCCGCTATTATCAATCGTCTTAGGTGGCTACTTGCAGTTTTAAAATTAATATCAAATTTTTTCGAAATCTCTTGAACGGAAAGTTCGGGTGTTAAATCTATAAGGTCAAGCATTTGAATCCTTCTATGATTCGAGAACCCTCGAACAATTTGTTCAAGCTGTCTTTTCTTTAACATACTTTAGGTTTAAAACGTTCTGATGTTCTTGAGAATATTAGAACATAAATGTCTTTTAATTTTAATGCTGTTATTGAGATCTTATCTATCGTAACTTGGGAGAACTTTAAGAATATATTTTTTGACGGCAGTGTATACTTCTTTTTTCGATATCCCCTGCCTAATGCACTCTTGCACAGTCGCACCTAACCCCTCTAAAATAAATGAAATGTTTTCCCATGCGGAAAATCCGCTAAAAACAAATGTCGAATTGTTTTTCGAATTTACTTGTATAACAATATTTTTAATATCCTCACT
>CAYIRD010000032.1:0-9982 GCA_964365755.1 uncultured Gammaproteobacteria bacterium
CACTTTTTTCAACAACAACTTCTGTTTCACCACGAAATACTTGATTTAAAAGTTGACTCCAATTTGATCTTACATCTGAGGCTTTAAGCGTCTGTGTCATAATTAGTACACTTTAGCACAATTTTGTACAAATGTCAATATACCGGCAATAACTACTGTACAATTTGGTCTCTAATAAAATCGACGAACTCTACAGCTTGAGGGTATGTTACTTGATCATCAATTTCTTTGTTCTTAAGTTCAGCCCGCCAATTCAATGCATTATGAATAAGTGGAGCCCATTCAGGAAATTTTTTGGCGGTCCAAATTGCTGCCTTAGTTTTAGAAACCTGTTCTTCATTCGTAATCACATAAATTGCTCTACACATCGTAAGAATGGCATATGCCTGAGAGGGACGAGAGTTTTTTGTTTCCTTAACATATTCTAACCAGCTGGTTGCATGTATCCTAACAGCATCAATGAATTCTTCTCTTGAGATTGGTTCAATTACTGTTTTTGGATCAGGACCAAAGAGGATAATACTCTTCTCGCGAGTCAAATACCAAAGTACAATCCGTTCTTTGTTTGATTCTTTCCGATTTAAAGGTTCCCCTGAACTAATTTTGATAAGTTTACCATTAAGGGATTTTATTGAAAGCAGATCATTCACAGACATGTAAGAAACATCAATACGGTCGTCCCATTCACTATGTTCTTTGGCAAAATCTTGATGCATTTTTTCCAACGCATTAAATTCGCTATCATTTATATCCGATGATAAAGCTGCCACTAAATCTATATCACTTACTCCTTTATTAAACTCCCCCCAAACTAGAGAACCAGTTAAATATAGGCCTACTAATTTATCACCCAGTGCTGATTTAATTCCAGCCAAGAGTTTTTCTAATAGAAAATTAATGTCTGAATGTTTTGTTGGTTTCATGCCTAAATTATATCAGAGTACGACCAGGCGATAGCGGGTTGTTATTAACTTAGGCTTATAGGAATTTTTACACCGCAAAATATAGTGGAATTTTTGAAAATTTGCGAGCGTACAAATTGTACTCTATGTGGTAATTTAATTGACAGTTTAGATTGATTTAATGGGCTAAATCGCTATTCATGTGGCATTTTTTCTCCATTCGACTCGCTCCGCTCGCTCAGGACAAACCTTGCCTAAGCGGGTAAATTTGGATAATGGCAACGCTTGAACTGTCATACTGATAGGGGACCACACACTACCCCCTTAACTGTTCTATAACCCACATACGTGCAAGGGTTGTTGGACCAATTCCTTTTTTTTGTGCTTGGGAACGAAGCTCTGAAAGTGTTTCAGAGTCAAGTCTAATAGTAATACCTTCTGATAGCTTTTTAGCAAAACGCACCTTTATCGGCTTGAATTCGTCTTTATATTCAGTAAAGTCATGGGTATCCCAAAACTTTGCCATTTCTTGTCTATTTTTAAATTCTGGAATTTGTTTTTTCTTCTGTTTTGTCATACTTTCTCACCCCCTTTTGCAATTTCATATTCTTTTCGCTCTTTTCTACTTGCAGGTCTTGCTGTAACAGGATAATAAACTCCTTCTTCTGGCTCAGGATCCAAAAATATAGCAAGCATTCTTCCTGATTTTGTTGGTCCTGTTAGACGAATCCTACCTTTTTTGCCTTTCTCAGGATAAGGATCGTTGTGACAGACTTCCTCGACTTCATCTGGCGTTACATCATGACGAGCAGTATGTTTAATATTCCAATCTTCCCAGACGAGCCGAAGAATTAAAATCATTCTAATTTATTGTAACGCAATGCGTTACAAATCTCAAGTTTCAAAAATATTGTATAATTATGTTCATATGGCAGCCTTGAATAGAAAAAGAAATAAAACTGTAAGTGGTAAACTTCGAAGAAGTATAGTTTTTACTGGCTGGAGAAGGAATATTAGCGCAAGAGAAAAAATTGAAGTAAAAGAACTAAGATCAAAGCAACTTCCTTTGGATTAAGATAGGGTGGGATAATGGCATTTTATTTTCCTCGATAATTGCTGCCAGAGATTCTGTATGCTTGATCTTCAAATTTATTTTTACGGTAACCATGTTTTAATGTTTCGATGTAGTAAAAAATGGGGTACACGAATGGTAATTGAGTGTGCTGGCGGACATGAATTAGTTCGTGTTCTAAATCATGCTCTTCTTCTCGCGGTCCTAAAAGCACGCAGTTGCCAGCCGCCATTGCCCTTGAATGTTTATGAACAAATTTTTTCCACCAGAAGTTGTCAACTTTGACAACAATTGCGAAAGGGGTTTTATTGAAACGAATATATTTAGGCCCACAAGTTAGACCCGCAATAAACAAAAATAAAGTATAGGGAAAATTTAAAATGAAACTAATCATGTTATTTTACCTCCGTTTCGCCACTAATATGATTGAATTTCCCAAAGAGTTCACTCTTCTTAGATTTTGTAAGTAGCGAAGTTAACTTTTTATCAATTTGTTCGTTTGATAGAGTCGCTGAAATACCAATAATGCCAGACTCCAAACTTAATTCCGCAAATTTCTCAAAATCCTTAATGTTGTATGTGACAATCAGTCTATTGGTTTTCCGAGCAAATTCGTAAACTTCCGGGTCTCCAAGGCCAATAATTTTAAAATCCGCAGAGATGTGTCTTATGCTAAATTTTCTGTTCAGAGAAGGGAATTTTGCTCTACGGGGCATATTTTCGTCTAAAAGGAGCTTGTACTTAAAGAGCTTTTTTGGCATGGAGCGCTGAAACAACAATTTGACCTACCTCGTCAATTGCTCCCTTTAATTTCGCGAGTGAAACCCAATTATACATTTCGTGAATGTCTTGGACAGTATGACCCTGTTGAACTTTTGCAAGTATAACAGAAATAGGAATCCGTGTTCCTTTAATAACAGGGTGCCCGGCCATAATTTGAGGATCGGAACTAATATATTTCATACACGTATTATATCATTAACTTGGGAGGTTGGGGTAGTGGCACTTTTTCCATTTTTTGCCGCTTCCGCACCAACAAGGGTCGTTGCGACCCAACTTCTTCTTTTGAATCATCGGCCCATCAGCCTTTGGCTGAGGCTGTTGCCCGCCTGCCGGCGGGGCAGGGCTACTCGCCATTTGCTGTTCGCTCGAATTGTTATCGGTTTTGGGTTTTATGTTTTGCTTGTCCCGAGTTTTATCGAGGGAAGCTTTGGGTTGGTCGCCAACTTCAGATTCAGGGGTATTTTCTGCTATGTTGACATGGGCCGCAGGCGGAGGAATTTCTCCGATGTTAATTCTAAATGCCCTGTGCGCAATCCCATCGTCAATCTGGGAAATTAAACGCTCAAACATGGTAAAGGCCTCGTTTTTATACTCGATTAACGGATCTCTTTGCCCATAGCCGCGAAGTCCAATTCCGGTCCTAAGATCTTCCATAGATGTTAAGTGATCCATCCATAGATTATCAACTGTCGAAAGAGAAACAATTTTGTATGCGTGCCCCAAGTGATCACGACCAAATTGCTCTTCCCATTTTGCCGCAAGTTTTTTGACAATTCCGTTTAGAAATTCCGCCATTTGATCCTCTGTCTGATATTGTTGAATTTGTTTGTGAAGATGTCCCTGCGAATGTTCATCAAACGGAATAATGTTCGAGAATTCTGAGACAATAGTTTTGCGAGGATCTTCTTGAGTCTCTGATGATAAGTTAAACTGAACAAGATTGACAATTGCATTTTCAACTTTATCTAAAACTGTTTGAACGGTATCCTCTTCGTTTCTTACTACACCTTGTCTCATTTTATAGATGATTTCTCTTTGCTTATTCAAAACATCATCATAGTCAAGAAGGTGTTTTCTTGCCTCAAAATTAAAGCCCTCTACTTTAACCTGGGCCTGCTCGATAACTCGAGAAACAAGTCCGTGTGCGAGCGGCTGATCTTCTGGAAAATTAAACCGGGTCATGAGATTTGATATCTGTTCTCCTCCAAAAATGCGCATCAAGTCATCCTCGAGAGAAACTATGAACATAGATCTTCCAGGGTCCCCCTGACGGCCAGATCTTCCTCTTAACTGATTGTCAATTCTTCTTGATTCATGTTTTTCAGTACCAATTAAATAAAGGCCACCAAGAGAAACTACCTCATCATGCTCTTTTTGCCATTTATCTGTATCTACCTTGAGTTTTTTTTCACCAGCTTTACCCTGATGAGTGGTGTCAAACTTTAATGGGGGCTGACCTCCTAGAATAATGTCAACTCCGCGTCCTGCCATGTTGGTAGCAACGGTAACTGCCCCCTTCTTTCCTGCATTTTGAATAATCATAGCCTCTCGCATGTGATTCTTGGCATTTAAAACCTCATGTTGAATTCCTTTTCTTTTGAGGTACTCTGAAATTATTTCGTTTTTATCTATTGATGTAGTCCCCACTAAGACCGGCTGTCCTTTTTTATGCGCCTCTTCAATTTCCCTCACAACTGCTGCAACTTTTGCGCGAGTTGTCTTGTAGATTTGGTCTCCAAGGTCTTCTCTTATCATGTCCTTATGTGTAGGGATCGAAACAACGTCAAGCTTATAGATCTTTTGAAATTCCTCGGCTTCTGTAACTGCTGTTCCTGTCATTCCAGCAAGCTTTTCGTACATCCTAAAGTAGTTTTGAAGAGAAACGGTGGCAAGCGTTTTTGATTCTTGCTGGATCGCAACATCTTCTTTTGCCTCAATTGCCTGATGAAGTCCCTCTGATAATCGCCTTCCTTCAAGAAGTCTTCCGGTAAATTCGTCAACCAGGATTACCTTGTTATCGCGGACTATATAATCGCGGTCTTTATGAAATAGTGTGTTTGCCTTAAGAGCTGCTTCTATGTGGTAAACAGTATCGAAATCTTTTTCGTATATATCGCGGACTCCATAAAGTTTCTCTACTTTTTCTATTCCATGATCTGTTAAATGGGCGGTTCGCGTCTTTTCATCAACTTTATAGTCTATGTCGCGATTAAGTTTGTCGACAATTTTTGCATATTCATAATATTTTTGAGAGGGGGTGGCATCCGGCATTGAGATAATATGGGGAGTTCTTGCCTCATCAATTAGAACAGAATCGACCTCATCTATAATGGCATAAGAATGCCCTGTCTGGACAAGTTGCTCAGTGTCAAACGCCATATTGTCCCGAAGATAATCAAAACCAAATTCTGAATTGATTCCATAGACAATGTTGGCCTGGTACGCTTCTTTTCGCGATATTGGTTTAAGATGAACAAGTCTAAAATCCGCTGCGTTTTCATCAACGTATTTTGGGTCGTAAAGAAATGAGGCGTCCGAGATTATAGACGAAACACTCAGTCCCAAAAGGTCAAAGATTGTACCCATCCATCCGGCATCACGTCGCGCAAGATAATCATTTACGGTTACAAGATGTGATGTGGCGCCTGTTAGAGTGTTTAGATACAATGCGGGAACGGCCGAGAGCGTTTTCCCTTCACCAGTTTTTTGTTCTGCAACTTTCCCTTGTGCAAGAACTGTTGCCGCAATTAATTGAACATCGTAAGGCCGCAATCCCGTGGTTCTTAGAGCTGCCTCCCGTGCAAGCGCAAAAGCTTCCGGCAAAACCATGAAAACACTTTCGCCTTTTTCAATTCTTTTTTTAAGATCTTCAGTTTTTCTTGGAAAATCGCTAGTCTTTAGTCTTTTGATTTTTTCTTCAAAGGAATTGATTTCATCAACAATTGGCGCTAGTTTTTTGACTTCACGATCGTTTGTGTCAAAAAATCTGGATAAAAGGTTTAACATAAACATTAAATTTTATCACAATTTGAAGCTGATTGCCAAAAAAGCCCCCGCCTAAATATTCAATTTTTGGCGGGGACCAATTGATCAATTGGTATCTCGATTATTCGAGATTCCAACGGAGATAAAAACCTAGCCTATCTCCTCTTCCTTTTCTTTGCTCTCTTTCTTGCCATAAATATATCACCTCCGTTAGAAACTGTTAACGAACTGTAAAGTGAGCTTACAGTTTCTTACGTCCGCCGAAGCTTTATGCGAAGGCGGACCAATTTCTTAAGCTAATTTAATCGTTGTAAAAATAAAAACTTTTGTCAAGAAAATTAACTGCTTCAAAAATAGGAGTTTAGACTGATAATCCAGTAAAAATTACAAAGGCGAATTTAGCGTTTTTTTGGGGTTATTTTGTCCAAATTAATATAATTTCTCAAAACTTCCGGTACTACAACACTACCGTCCTCTTGTTGATAATTTTCAAGGATTGCAATTAAAGTCCGACCAATCGCAAACGCAGTCCCATTTAGGATATGCACAAATCCTTTTTCAGAACCATCTTGATACTTTATATTTAATCGCCTGGCTTGAAAATCCGTTGTTGTTGATACAGAGTGTGTTTCTCGATATTTGTTTTGCGAAGGAAACCATGTTTCAATATCAACAGTTTCTGCAGACGGGAAAGCAAGATCCCCGCTTGCAAGTTTAACGACCTGATAAGGGAGTTCCAATGCTTGCATTAAGTTTTCTGCAATGGAGAGCATTTTATTTCTTTCCCTCTCGTCATCCTCAGGCTTAACAAATTCAACCATCTCCACTTTATCGAATTGATGGACTCGAAGTATTCCGCGAGTATCCCTACCGTAAGAACCTGCTTCCCTTCTATAACAAGGAGAGAACGCTGCATATTTCATCGGCAACTCTTTACCGAGTAAAGTTTCGTCTTTGTGCAAGGGAACTATAGCGTGCTCACCTGTTCCTATAAGATACAAAGGATTATCTTGTTCTTTCCCGCCTCCAAGATCTTCATAATCGCTCACTAAATAGTAATTATTGTGATTACCAGCATTCCAATACCCCAACTTTTGAGTAATCTCGAACTTTATTAAAGATGGAGGAATAACAGGAGAGAATCCTTCCTTCATTAAAGAATCCATCGCAAACTGAACTAATGCCAGTTCTAATAAAACCCCCTCATTCTTTAAATATCCAAATCTTGTTCCTGATACTTTGCCAGCGCGTTCAACATCAATTATGTTGAGCATCTCTCCGATTTCTAGATGATCTCGTACTCTAAACTTGTGAACTTTTACTAATCCGCTTTTTTTAATTAATTCGAAGTTCGATGCTTCTCCGATCGGCACATCGTCAAGGGGGAGATTGGGTATGTCCCAAAGGAGAGCGTTTAATTTTTCCTCGACCTCTCTTAATTTAGACTCCTGCGAGCCGACTTCTGCTTTAATCTCCCGGCCGCCCTCAACGTCTCTCTCTTTTGCCGCACGGTTTCTTTGGGTATAAAGTTCTTGAAGAACTTGGGACAATTCGCGATACTCAGAGTCTAATCTAAGTATCTCGTCAAGCGGGACATTTATATTTTTTGCGGCCGCTCCCTCGCGAACCTTATCAGGATTTTCCCGAATAAATTTGATGTCTAGCATAAGGAGATTATATCGCGTTTTATTTCTTTTGGCTATTTAGCATTTTCTTGAAGTTTTTAAGGGCCTTCGCTCTGTGAGATATTTTATTCTTCATACTTTCTCCCATCTCACCCAATGTTTTAGAATAACCATAGGGGACAACGTACGGATCAAATCCCCAACCGCTATTTCCGCGTCTTGGAACAATTTTGCCGGTAAACGAGCCTTCAATTACGTGTATATTTTGTCCGTCATGGTAACCAATCCCAGCGACCACTCTTACTGTTCGATCCTTCTCGGCTGAAAGCATTCGAAGAAGTAGCTCATGTCTATTATTTCCGGCGTGCGCTAGATATTTTATAAAAGGTCCGGGAAAACCGTTCCAGGCCTTTATCTCAAAACTAACATCGTCAACGAACACAGGCTTTTTAAGCCGTTTATAAGCCTCACGCACTTTTGCTTCGACAACCTTCTTAAGATCAAGACTCTGAATCTCATCAATTTCAATATCAGCAATTTCTATTGGCATTCCGAGGATCTTTTGCGCCTCATCAACTTTATCTTTATTGCTTGTCGCAAAATAAAGTTTTTTCATCAACTATTTTTATAATTCATACGTTTTTTGAAAAGATTTTCGCGGAATCCGCCTTCTTTAACAAATTTCTCTGTTAATGCATCTATCTGCTTTTTTAAGAGAAACGTCTCCATCTGGCAGAAGGTCAAAAGCATATTAGCAGCTTCTTCCGGGTCATTTGGCAGATTTGACCCGTGAGCAACGCCTAACAGTTTAATGTAGCTCTCAAGACTTTCTAATGTATAGCCTTCTGCAATATTTTGTTTCCCAGAGCGCGCTGCTTGCTCCATTTGATCCCGCGTCCGAGATTTAATAGATATCCATCTTTTAATGAATTCGACTGTTAAGTCCTGTATAACTGTTGCCAGTGTATAACTTGCGAGGCGTTTATAACCTTCCATAGCTATGACGCAGTAACGACACCAAAATCTTTGACTACTCCTCCGCAGAATTTTACTATATTATCGCAAACTTCCCGCAGAGTTTTCTCCACTTGCGAAGCGGTAATTTCAAAAACTCCATCGACATTTATATAAAGATTTTTTGTATCCTGCTGAACTGCTGTTCGAATAGAATCCCTATAATTAAAATCCATATTTATGCCTCCGACTTTATCAAAATATGCTATTTCTCCCTCTTTATATTCTGTTTCTCGCTTATCTCCTAAAAGGTGAATTGCCTCTCCTGCTTTTGCAAATCTTAAAATCGTTGGGAATTCGATTTTGTCCAAATCAAACGCCCCAGCTGATACTCTGTTCTTCATAACAACCAAGTTATATGCATCAACGCATGTATTTACAGTATATAAACCCTTTTTCTGAGCAATTCTTCGAAGCAATGCCTCTGGACTCGGACGTCGTGAATGCCAATCAATTCCCATTTCTTTATATAGCTTTCTATATGAGATAACTTCTTCGTATTGTCCTATATCTTCATTGGTTAACCCCTCGAAGCTTGCTAAAACCGTCCCCCTTTCACTTTCAAGTGCAGGATCTGATTTCTTGATATTTACTCCTCGAATAATTGCAATGCCAATAGAAACTGAGGGATATTTTTTAATAAGCTCCTCGTCAATATAGAATATTTTAGGATTGTTATATTTTGTAATCTCTTCTTCTTTTCCTTCTTCCTTTCTCGTTTTGGAAGCAAGATTATCGAATCGATTCTTCACAAATTCACTATCAAGAGAAGTAATTAGCCAGGCGGCTTTTGGCCCATGATCTTTCCCAAGAAGAGCTAAATAAATAGCCTGAAATGCTTCTTTAGAAGAAACTCCACTGGTCTCTATCTCAGAATAAATATGTTCCTGTAACTCTTCCGGATTCGTATTATGGATAAGCTTCCTCGCTAAGTTTTCAAGGAATTTTTTTTGATTTTGTGATAATTTTTTTGCAACATCCGGTAAATCTTTTTTGACTTCGAATCTATCGGATTCCGGCGCATATCTTTCTAACCAGATTCGAACATATGGAATCCAATCACTCGCTTCTTTATCAATCTTATCTTTCATATCGGGCATTTGAATCCATTGAGCAATTTGCGAGAAACGTACTTTTGGTGGTTTTTTTATTTTGCCGATTTGTGATAACTCAAATATGCGCGCATAATCATCTTTTTTATTTCCAAAATAATGATCCGCGTACTCTTGGTATTCATCGAACAGTTTAGGAATTGTATCTCCGGCAGGATCAAAATTAATCGCTTGGCGGATATCTGTTTTTACCATCAAAAATCTTAAAAGTTCGGGGGGCAAAATTTCGAGCGCCTCAGCCGCAGATGACCCAATACCGCGGGACGAGGACATTTTTTTGCCTCCAACCAAAAACCATTCGTAAGCGATAGGATATGGAACTTCATATTTAAAGACTCTTTTACAAACCTGCGACGCAAGATCGTGCGATCCTCCAGCGCTCATATGGTCTTTACATGCACCCTCCACAGTCACACCGCTTAACTTCCATTTTGCGCCCCATTCCACCTTCCAGGGGAGTTTTACTGCCATACATTTTTTTTCAATAAA
>CAYIRD010000033.1:0-9382 GCA_964365755.1 uncultured Gammaproteobacteria bacterium
AAAAATGGGGTTGGGATCATACGAATAACATGCGAATTTAATTAGTGCTAATTTATGCTAATAATATGGCACGGCTCATTTACAAAGAATTAAGCTACCAATTAATGGGTATATTATTTGAGATTCATAATAAACTTGGGGGAATATTTGAGGAAAAGTATTATCAAAGAGCCGTAGAAAAAAGACTAAAGGACTTAGGAATAAAATATTCCAAAGAATTAAAAGCGGATTTATTTTTCGACGATGATAAAATTGGCAAATATTTTCTTGATTTTCTAATAGAGGATAGAGTAATCCTTGAACTTAAAACTGTACCGCGACTTCTTCCTATTCATTATCGTCAAGTCAGATCTTATTTGAAGACTAAGAATTTAAAACTAGGTTTGCTTGTAAATCTTCGTGGTGCTAAAGTACAATACAAGCGAATTCTTAATGGTAATGCCGCAGAATAATTATTCGTATAAATTCGCAGTATTTATATTCGTATGATATTAGCATGACACAAGTGCACTTGTTGATTTCGGGGTTTGTGCAAGGGGTGGGGTATCGTGAATTCGTGCGTTCAAAGGCAAGAAAACTCGGTCTCACAGGTTGGGTTCGCAACCTTTCTGATAACAGAGTAGAAGTAATTGCTCAGTCAAACGAAAAAACTCTCAAGAGATTTATTAAGATTTGTGAGAGAGGACCATTTCTTGCTCAAATTAAAAACATCGCGGTTGAATGGCAAGACTCCCATGAACAATTCGACACTTTTGAAAAACGATCCACAGACTAGAGAATGCCAGAAATAAAATTTCGTGTTATAATTAACTTGATATGGGATTAACAAAAGTAAAACTTGAGATATCAAATCCTATCTCCCCTAAGGAAAAAATTATAGGAGATTTTTTGGTTGACAGCGGAGCGTTTTATATTGTTCTACCAAAAAATTTAGTAGACAAATTAGGTCTTAAACCTTCATTCATCCAAGAATTTTCTCTGGCCGATGGTACAACAATAACACGTCCAATAGGGAATGCTTATGTGACATTTCAAGGAAGAAAAATTGCCTCACCTGTGGTTCTTGGAAAAGAAAATGACAGTGCGCTAATGGGAGTTTTATCACTTGAAGCATTAGGTTTAATCCTGGACCCATTCGAGCGAAAACTCCACCCCGCCAAACTCACCCTCTAAATCTATTGATATTTCCCAAAGCTTAGAGTAACATCATCTCATGGCAGTAGAAAATCCGTTATCGTTAAGAAACATCGGAGTAAGTTTCAAAGAGACAATAGCCGTTAATCCCGTACGAGTTTTAAGAGATTACAAAAAAATTGTGGACGGCGCTATTGGTAGAGAAAAGAGCAACAGATATTTTCTGGTTGCAGGCATTGCAGCATCTGTTGCACCGGTAGCTGCTGTAATAGGTGTGATTATTCACGAACCTGCTATGTTGTTTTTTGGAACTTCCATTACAAGCGTAGAGGTAGGGGCTATTGAACTGACTGCTGTCCATTCTGGTAGAGAAATAACTGAAGAAGCAGAAAGAATACGAAAAAATCCTCGCCTTCCCGGTATTTAAACTGTTCGAACCTCATCTAGTATAATAAACTCCATGAAGAATTTTGTTTTGGGGTCAATAAGGTTATATCAGAGGACGATTGGGTTTAGGAAAGGGTTTTTGAAGACTTTCTTTTTGGTGGATTCTGCCTGCCGGTTTTCTCCAACTTGTTCTGATTATACATATCAAGCAATCGAAAAATATGGGGTATTTCGTGGTTCGCTTGTCGCGATTCGAAGAATTATTAGATGTCATCCTTGGGCGAAAGGCGGATACGATCCCGTTAAGTAGTTATGAGTTATTCGTTTGTCGTTCGTCGTTGTTTGGCTTCCCTTAGAAGCCAAACTGTGTTATAATTTTCTATTCAAATGAATGGCAGGAAAAGAAACGGCAGAAAGTCAAAGTTTGGTCTAAGATTTACTTGGAAAGACCTCCTCCTCTACGGATTCTTATTCTTCTTTTTGCTGTTTTTAATGGTTGGCATTGGGGAATTTACTCAAGGAGCAAGCGGCGATACAATCCCAATTTCGAGACTGGTTCAAGATATTAAAGACAAAAAAGTACAAGACGTAAAGATTTCCGATTCAAGAATTGAAATTGTTTACAAAAACGGAGACAAAGCAATTTCAAATAAAGAAGTAGGCACTTCATTTTATGAAATTCTAAAAAACGCGGATGTTGACCCTCAAACGATTAAAATTGACATTAGAGATGATTCCTCAGTTAACGCGTGGGTAAATATTCTATCGTCCTTCTTGCCGGTGATTTTAATAATCGCCTTTTTCTATTTTATCTTTAGGCAAGCAAGAGGCGCGCAGGAGAATATTTTTTCTTTTGGATCAAGCCGCGGAAAGTTATTTAACAAAGATTTTCCCAAAACTACTTTTGGTGATGTGGCGGGTGTAGATGAGGCAAAACAAGAACTAACTGAAATTGTTGACTTCTTAAAACATCCTGAGAAATATCGTGCGATGGGAGCAAGAACTCCAAAAGGCGTGCTTTTAGTAGGACCGAGCGGTACGGGAAAAACACTTCTTGCACGTGCCATAGCTGGAGAGGCTCAAACCCCCTTTATTTCAATTGCAGGATCAGAATTTATGGAAATGTTGGTAGGTGTCGGCGCCAGCAGAGTCAGGGATTTGTTTGCAACTGCAAAAAAATCCCAACCGGCAATAATCTTTATTGACGAGGTTGACGCTATTGGCCGCCAACGCGGAGTGGGGATAATGGGTGGCCATGATGAAAGAGAACAAACACTTAATCAAATTTTGGTTGAAATGGATGGGTTCACACCAAATGAACAACTAGTGGTAATCGCGGCTACTAATCGTCCTGACATCCTGGATCCTGCATTAATTCGTCCGGGTAGATTTGACAGAAGAATTATGCTTCAGCTCCCTGACATAGAAGGAAGGAAGGCAATCCTTAAGATACACGCTACAGGCAAACCTTTTGTGAAGGCCGTTGACTGGGAAAGAGTAGCAAGGCGAACTGTTGGTTATTCCGGGGCAGATCTTGAAAACATGCTAAATGAGGCAGCAATTTTGGCGGCAAGATTTGGGAAGAAACAGATTGACATGAAAGATATTGAAGAGGCTGCAACCAAAGTAAAACTAGGCCCTGAGAAAAAGAGGATGCAATCTGAGGAGGACAAAAAGATTACTGCGTATCATGAATCCGGACACGCGCTTGTCTCCTATTTTATGCCTCATGCAGACCCAGTTCACAGAATCTCAATTGTCGGCCGCGGTTTGTCTTTAGGGCATACATTAATTCCCCCTGCTCAAGACAGAGTTCACGAAACTAAAACAAGACTTCTTGAAACCATTGCAACAATGTTTGGAGGAAGGGCAGCTGAAGAACTAATATTCTCTGAAATGACAACAGGAGCAGCAGATGACATAGAAAAGGCAACAGAAGTTGCGCGACAAATGGTAATTGGATACGGGATGAGTAATCTTGGTCCTATAAACTATGAAGTTGAAGAGAGAAGAATGTTTGGAGAGACTGCTCAAATTTCTGAGCAGATGCAGGCAAAGATTGATGCTGAGGTAAAAAGAATAATTGACGAGGCATATAAAAGCGCCCAAAGAATATTAAAGCAAAATAGAGCCAAGCTTGATAAGGTAGCAGAAAAGCTGCTTTTAAAAGAAACTCTTGAAGGAGATGAGTTTGGCGCGATTATGAAACTTGACAACGAAGAAAAAACTACAGTTAAAAAACCACAAAAACCCTCCAGTTAACCAATTGACAAGTTAACAAATTGACCAATTAACTAGTATAATGAACCTATGAACGAATTTGTGCATCTACTCGTGAGAAATCCAAAAGATGATGAGACACCCATTGCGGCCGCGACGCAGGTCTTTGCATCATGTTTATCACACTCTCACATTCCTTTATGGAAAAGGCCGTGGGTCAAACCTCATTATTATTCATTCGAAATTTTCTTGATTAACCAGACTGTCTATTTTTATGTAACCACCGACAAAAATCAGGAGACATTTGTCTCAAGCCAGATTGTTGCGGCGTTCCCCACGTCTTCTATAGAAAAAACGGACGACCCAATGCAGACGGTTTTTAAAAGCCGCCATATTGCAGTAGGGCAATTGCAGCTTGATAATGAATTCTACTTGCCAACAAAAACATATGCTGATTTTGAAGATATAGATACGTTGGGAGCACTTGTGGGGTTTTTAGCAAAACAGACGCCAGATGTTAAAATGGCAGTGCAAATCTTAGTGACTACTGCATCATTTGACTGGCAGGCACGGGCCGTCAAGCGAGCAGGGCAAATGATAATCGCGGCAACAGACGCCCATCCCTCTCAAACGCCTGAAGGAACGACCACTGTTGAACAAACCCGCTATGCCCGTGATCCTCAGCAGCTTTTAATTATGCAAAAAGCATCCTTTCAAGGGGGGAAAGCGCTAATTCGGTTGGTTATTGGAACAGAAAACTCCGACCCTAGACCTTATTTACGAAATTTAGCCGGAACTTTTGGTATTTTCTCGCATGGTGACGGCAATGAATTTGAGCTCAGACGACCATTACTTGCGATTAATAGAGAAAAGCTCATTAAAAAAATAAAAAACCGCACAACACATTTTTTTGAAAAACGGCACCAAATACTTAATGCTCAGGAGCTTGCAACCATCTGGCACCCAACCGGATTTTTACTTAAAGGAGTAAAAAATATAGCGTGGGGTAAGACCCTGCTTGGTGAGCCACCTGAGAATCTTCCGGTTTCACCCTCCGTAGTTTTAACAAAGGATGGGCAAATTGATGAAAAATCCGCCGACGCCAATGCTATGGCGGACAAGAAAGACATTAACTTTTTTGCTAAGGCTGAGTTTAAAAATCAAGAGACAATTTTTGGAATAAAGACTCCGGACCGCAGAAAACACGTGTATATTATTGGAAAAACCGGAGCCGGGAAATCTACATTAATTGCCAATATGGCAATTGATGATATTCGTAAAGACCGCGGAATAGGAATAATTGATCCGCATGGAGATCTGTCAGAAGTTATTTTAGATTTCATTCCCAAAAGAAGACTTAATGATGTTGTTTATCTTGAGCCTTTTGACACAGAGAGGCCGTTTTCGCTTAATGTATTGGAGATTCATAATTCTCAGCATAAAGACTTAGTTTCATCAGGGATTGTTTCGATCTTCCACAAGATATATGGTGAATCTTGGGGGCCAAGACTCGAATACATTCTTAGAAATGTAATCCTGACGCTTCTTGATATAGAGGAAGGGACGTTAATTGATGCATTGCGAATTCTTTCAGACCAAGACTTTCGTACAAAGGTTGTAGCAAGACTCTCAGATCCTGTCCTTAAAAACTTCTGGGAAGCAGAGTTTGCCAAAATGCCGGATAAATTAAAAGCTGAAGCTGTTTCTCCAATTCAAAATAAAGTAGGGCAGTTTGTTTCGTCACGAATGATAAGGAATATTATTGGGCACCCTACATCTTCGATTAACTTGCAGCAGATAATGGATGAAGGGAAAATTTTAATATTGAACTTATCGCAGGGAAAATTGGGAGAAGACAATGCTGCGCTTCTTGGCGCTATGGTTATAACCCAAATACAGCTTGCCGCTATGAATCGATCTTTCCAAAAAGAAGAAAGCCGGCGCGATTTTTTCTTATATGTTGACGAATTCCAAAATTTTGCAACAACCTCTTTTATAAAAATATTATCTGAAGCAAGAAAGTACAGACTTTCTCTTACCCTGGCAAATCAATATTCGGATCAACTGGAAGAAGATGTGCAGTATGCAATTTACGGAAATGTGGGAACATTGATCTCCTTTGTTGTTGGAGCGCAGGATGCGGAACGTTTAACAAAAGAATATGCCGAGATCTATACAGAAAATGACTTGGTTTCTCTTGGCAAGTATGAAACAGTTATGAAGCTTTCAATTGACGGAATGACCTCAGCCCCATTTCCTGCAACTACACTGCCGTTACCTGCCATCAAAAATGAAAATAAAGAAGATATAATTCGCCACTCAAAAGAAAAGTACGGCCGCAAACCCCAATTTTAACAACTGACAACTAACCACTAACAACTGACATTTAATTTAGTCAGTAGTCACATGTCAAATGTTAATTGTCTTGTTGAATTGCTATTCAACAAGCAGTATACTTTAATTAATTAGTTCCTAATTTTAGGATTTGTTTAGGTGCGAATTGCATGCACGAGTAAACAAAGTTGCTCTTTAATAATTCAGTTCGCGAACTTCCTTCGTAATATACCAATTTGCAAGGTATAAATATTTGGTTGCTAGCTGAGTTCCTAAACGGGATTTGGGAATTGAATTAGCAACCCGATATCTCTTCGAAGGAAGAATTTTATCTATCTATCGTCAAACTTAGCCTACACAGACAAAACCTCTTTAGGTAGCATTGTCCTCGGCCGGACTCTACCGAAGATTCGAAAAACAATAAGGAGGTGGACATGGACTAGAGGTTATCCTATGGATCAGAGCTATTATGTGGCCGAGGGCTTCATAGGATGACCAAAGATATGGGGACTGATTCCACTGACCGCGCGGGCATAGGGGCGAAATTCTATCGCGATGCGCGAAGTGGACGGTCTCCATCTGACAACAACAGCCTTAAGGTGACGGTAACACTCCGCTCACGCGTAGTCGGTTCCCCGCCGGCCGCCACTTGGAGGCTTTCGTCATATCAACCTCATGAAAGGAGGTAAGAAAGGAGATACCCGGAACCCGCTCAGCTTTCGGCGTCGTAGAGCGATCTCGGCCGAGGGCGGCGGTGAAAGCACCTGAAAGGACTTCCCGGGAAGGAAAGAAGTAGGTTTGAGCCAAGAATTGATGCTACAAGGAGGTGGTGCCCGTCAAAAATCGAATAGAGTAGAAACTCATCGGCCCGATTCCTAGAAGGAGGAAAAGGTGATTAGATCACCCCCGGGTCTCCGCAAGGTCCTTTGGCCGGCAGCACTTACCATTGGCTTCCTAGTTTTTTTGGGTAGCCTACTCGGCGGTTCTCCCGGCGCAATTGACCACGGTCAACCTGATGTAGCGGCTTTGTCCATTGAGCTCACAGACAGCGGAACGTTTAGCGCTCTGACTGCTCCGCCGGTCTTACCCGAAAACGTCTCCGTGGTCACGGACATCGACAACGGCACTGACAGGTCCGCATTAAGCGCCGTAAGTTCCGTGACCTTTGACTGCGATTCGATCTGTGGCGAGAAGGCGACGGCTACCACCAGTACAAAAGTGAGTATCGGCAATGAGGTTGATGACGACGGCACATACGCCCTGTATGACGCCCAAGTCCAACCATTTAGACCGATGGCGCTTGGAATCACCGGCCAGAACGTTAGCATCGACAACACGCTAAGTTTGGTAATCGTCCTTTCTAGCATCGTTGCGATCGCTCTGCTCATCACGGCCTTCGTGCGAACAATGCACGACATGAAGTCGAACCCTTCGACTTTGGGCGGAAGCTTCGCTTCGGTACTGTCCGGCTGGACGCACCTATCGACGACGCACGGCGACAACACACGTGCAACAGGTGTCAGCTTGGACACTCGAGGACGCATGTTTATGACCAGATTCGGAGGTGGTACAGCTCACGCGAGCTCGATTGGGCGTGGTTTCGCAATTCTTGCATCAGTTGGCATAATGGTCATCGCCGCGCTCACCACGAGCACGCGTTCAGCCTTTGCTGGTGACGCAGGTCTACTGCCTGGCAGCTCCGGCTCCATCTGGGCCCTCTTCGCCCTGGTCGGCGTGGTGACCATCGCTTTCTTGGGTCTGGCGATTGTCAAGGTCGCCCGCCGCTGAGATCCGGTCGCCGGGGACGAACCCTTCTCGACAGGTCAACGTCCCTGTGACGATAGATGCCTCTATGAGATGGCTCTCCAAGTTTTGCTTGGCGGCTCCTCCATAGAGGAAATCTTCGCGAACTGAGTTCGTGGGGTATGGCGATAGCTGTGTTAGTTGTTTAAGTACAACATTTATAGTCTCTCCGACTCTAAATTCACATCTATCCCATACCCCCTCAGTTTTAATCAACTTAAAACTCAAAACTCAAATCTACGTCTAAAAACTTTTCAATTTTGAATTTCAATTTTGACCTTTGACTTTTGACTTTTGAACTCTGCGCCCTGCACAGGTATAATATCCCCATGGATCGCAAGAAAGATGTTTTTATGCTGGTTGACGGGCCGGCAATTGTTCACCGCGCCTATCACGCCATGCCTCCGTTCACAACCTCTGATGGTACTCCAACCGGTGCAATCCACGGCTTCTTTGCAATGCTTTTAAAACTCATCCAACAGTTAAAGCCTTCTTACGTAGTGGTTGCATTTGATCGGGCCAAACCCACTTTTCGCCAACAACTTTATGTTGGATATCAGGCGCAAAGACCAAAAATGGAGTCGGATCTATCCTCTCAATACCAAGCGATTATCGAAATTCTTAAGAAGGCAAAAATCCAAGAAATAGGAGTTGACGGATTTGAAGCGGACGATGTGATCGGGACCCTGTCCGAACGCGCCAATAAGGAGGGGATCCTTACTTATATTGTGACTGGGGATCGCGACATGCTGCAGTTGGTTGACGAGGATACTCTCGTTTTAATGCCTATTAAAGGGATTTCAGAGGTGAAGCTAATGGATGAAGCCGGGGTAAAGGAGAAATATACTGTCACACCTTCCCAGTTTGTTGATTTAAAAGCGTTAACTGGAGACGCATCCGATAATTACCCGGGCGTTTCCGGTATTGGTCCAAAAACAGCATCTAATTTAATCCATGAATATGGAAATGTTGAAAATATTTATAAACACCTGGATGATATTGCCGTGAAAAATAAAAACCTGGCGCAAAAACTGATTGACGGGGCAGAATCGGCAGAATTAGGTAAAAAATTAGCACAGATTGTACTTGATGTCCCTTTTGTTTGTGAGTTTACGGACTGCCGGACTTTGGGCATTGATGTCAATGCTTTCAAAAAATCTTTGGAAGAATTCGAATTTAAAACTCTGCCTCAAAGAGTAGAAGAAGTATTTGTGAAAAAAGAAGAAACAAAAAAGCAAAACCAGATGAAACTCTTATAATGAAGATTGCGATTGTCCACGACTATATTAAGGAATACGGTGGGGCGGAGAGGGTTTTAGAAGAACTGCATAAACTATATCCTGACGCACCCATTTACACTTCTATATACGCTCCGGATTATTTAGGTTCCCACATGTGGAATTTTCGCCAAATGAAAATTCGGACATCGTTCTTAAACCTAATTCCATATCGCGAGAGATTAATTTCAGTTTTTAGAATCCTTGCGCCTCTGGCTTTTTTGTCT
>CAYIRD010000034.1:0-9348 GCA_964365755.1 uncultured Gammaproteobacteria bacterium
GCAATTGTTTCAACTCCAACAGGGCCGCCGCCGTGTTTTTCAATAATACTTTTTAGGTATCTGTGATCTAAATTATCTAGTCCCAGCGAATCAACCTCAATTAAATTCAATGCTTTTTCGGATATCTCAAACGAGATGTCGCCTTCCCCATGTACTTGTGCAAAATCGCGTGCACGCTTAAGTAATCTGAGTGAAATACGTGGTGTTCCACGAGCTCTCTTTGCAATTTCAGAAATCGATTTTTTATCAATTTTAACCTTAAGTTTTTTTGCTGCTTTCTCTATGATTTGTTCTAGGTCCTTCGGATTGTAGAATACCATCCGATGAACAACGCCAAACCGATCGCGGAGCGGCCCAGACAACATCCCTGCACGGGTTGTTGCGCCAACAATTGTAAAGTGTGGAAGATCCAGGCGAACAGTTCGAGCGCTTGGCCCTTTCCCAATAACTATGTCAAGACAATAGTCTTCCATAGCAGGGTAGAGTGTTTCCTCAACCACTTTATTTAAGCGGTGTATCTCATCAATAAATAAAACATCACCCGGTTCAAGATTCGTCAGAATTGAAGCAAGGTCTCCGGCACGCTCAATAGCTGGTCCTGAAGTTATGCGAATGTTTGATCCCATCTCTTTTGCAATCAAATGAGAGAGCGTGGTTTTACCAAGTCCTGGAGGTCCGTATAATAATACGTGTTCAAGCGGTTCTTTTCTTTTTTTTGCTGCTCGAATTCCTATTTGAATTGAGCGTTTAACCTGTTCTTGCCCCACAAAGTCTCCCCACTCAGATACTCTTAGAGAGGTAAAGATTACCTCCTCCTCAGGAGTAGTTTCTTTTTCAACAATGGATCCTTTTTGTTTCGCTTTATTCATAATTCATAATTCTTAATTCATAATTCACTTTCCTAGATACTTTAGCGCCATCTTTATTTGTTCTTCAACGCTTACTGAACGGTCAATATTTCGAATTGCTTCGCCTATCTCTTTTGAAGTGAATCCAAAAGTCTTAAGCGCCGATGCTAATTCGTTTCGATTTCCATTTGAAACTCCTGCCAAATCCAGATCTCCGCCGCCCACTTTATTTTTAAGTTCAATGATGATTTTTTGAGCATTCTTTGTCCCAAGCCTTGGAACGCTCACGAAAAATGAAACATCTGCATCTATTATGGCTTTTGTGATTTCCTCGCCTGTTCCAATTGCATAAATTCCAATTGCTGTTTTTGGCCCGACTCCTGAAACATTAATTAATTGTTCAAACAGTTTTAGGTCAGAATATTTTGAGAAGCCGTACAATTCGAGTACATCTTCCCGCACATGAGTGTAAGTAAATAGTTTGACAGACGAACCTAATTCGGAGACTCCCGAAAGGACATCGGACGTAGCGTGAATTTTATACCCAACTCCGTTTACGTCAATAATTATATTAGGATCATCGCGGATTATTACGGTGCCATTGAGGAAGCCTATCATTTGCCACTCGATTATACCACAGCCTTTTGAAGGCTTAGGTTGACGGAAGTCGAAGAGAAAATGCGCAGGTTAGGGCGCAGGCGAGGGCGTCAACTGTGTCGTCGGGTTTTGGAATCGAATCCAGTTTCAAAAGCATTTTTACCATTTTTCCCATCTGGCCTTTTTCTGCCCGGCCGTAGCCGGTTATCGCGGTCTTAACTTGGAGCGGAGTATAGGAAAAAACATCAAGTCCAAGATCGGCCGCAGTTACAATTACCACACCTCTTGCCTGTCCTACAATTAACGCAGTTTTTGCGTTTGTATTAAAGAAAAGTTCCTCAATTGCTAATACTTGCGGCTTGTGTTTTTTTATTATTCGAATCAATTCTTCCCGAATTATTTGAAGTCTTCGTTCGAGCGCCAGCCCCGCTTGTGTTTCGATGCATCCATAGCTTTTGGCTGTTAGCTTTTGGCTGTTGGCTTTTTCGATTATGCCCCACCCGGTACGCGCAACTCCAGGATCCACCCCCAGTATAGTCATATTGATTATAGATTATATATTATAGATTATTAATTGTTTAGATTGACAGTAATGTATGCTATTGTATAATACTGTATAAATGGAAAGGCCGATACTTACAATTATTCAGGCAGCTAAAATGCTCCAGGTGGATCCTAACACAATCTACCGATGGGCTCGTGCCGGCAAATTCCCCGCGTCAAAAATAGGAAAAGAGTGGAGAGTCTTGCGCTCTGACGTTATTAAATTCGTTGAAAGTAAAAAACGCCGCTATCAACTTCTTTCAGAATCACAAGAAAGAGAACTCATAACAGCGCTCGTCGGAAGGAGAGAAATTCCTCTGAAGCTTGAATATTTTGGTGAGGGTGCCGACCGCTATACTTCCTTCACTCATCCAGCAGAGGTTGGAGGAGAGTCAGAGTTCGAAATTATTAAGGAGCATGGAAAAAAGATAGTGGGCAAACTTGGTAATAAGCATTTGAATATTCTTGATCTTGGTGGAGGGGATGGTAAGAAAGCTGCTTATTTTATTAGTTTTATTAGTAATTTCATTAGCGGATATTTCCCTTTAGATATAAGCAGGAGAATGATTGAAATAACTGAAGATACAGTAAAATCTACCTATCCGAACTTAACGCTAGAAGCATTTCATGAAGACTTTGAACAAGGGAATATAACAAGTGCAACTTATTATCTCCACCGAAGATATCAAAGAAGCAATCTAATTCTTTTTTTAGGCAATACTGTAGGAAACATTTCTGATGCCCACCGCGTTTTAGTAAATATTCGAGAAAGCATGACCGAGGAAGATTTCCTGCTAGTTGGGCTCGCCTTTTTCAATCCTAAAAATATTCCCCTTCGGGAATATAACAACATGGGCATGATCAATTGGTTATGGTCATATCCGGAAAAATTGGGGATAGAGAAAAAGTATGCAAAAATTTATTGCATATGGAACGAAACAAAACGACAAGTAGAGTTTCAGTTGGAATTTACTACGGATTGGAAAAAAATGTTGGGGGGCAACCTGCTTCAATTCGGCAAGGGGCAAAAAGTTCTTTTGGGAATTTCGAGGCGATTCACAAAGGATAATATATTCGAACTGTTTGCAAAAGCGGGCTTTAAAATTGAGATTTTCGTTCACGATAAAGATAACGCCTTAGTCTTATGCAGGCCTCACGAATGGGAAAAAAGAATCTAAAATAATAATAGCTAATAGCTAATCGCCAACAGCTAAAAGCTCGGCGAGAGAGTGGATTGTTTTGATCTCAGGATCCGATTCATCTGATTTTCTATTAATCCAAATGACATCCACAAATTGCTTAAGTGAACGAACTACATCGTGTTTATTGTCAATAAATGTTGCTTCGCGCGGCAGTAATTCGATTGCCTCATCCGAAAGTTTTCTACGCTGAATAATGGTATATTCTGGAGAAAAATATTCGCGGATTTTTGAAGCGTCTAATTTTCTATTTTGAAGCTCCTCATTCCCCTGAGAAAAAATACCAAGAACTTTTTGGTCTTTCAGTTTTTCAAGAACCTCTCGTGTCTCGGGGTAAAGTGACTCCTGGTATATTCCTTCTTCTCCCCAGAACACGCCGTCAAGCTTTGAAACATCTTTTTCGTATCTATCTGACAAGTAAGCGGTTATCCCGCGGGGGTCAAAATCAGTTCTTTCCGAAAGCTTCGAGTAATAGTCAGCGTTTGCGCTAATTAATTCTTCTTCATTTACCCCTAATATCTTTACGAATTTTGACCTAATTAATTTGCCGAATTTTTCGGTGTCAAAAAGTACGCCGTCTATGTCAAATAGGACGAGGTTAGCCAAATTCTGCATCCAAATTTATTATACTATAAAGATAGGCAAAGCCTTGCAAATTGCCGGGAAATTGCTTATAATCTATACTATAAGATGAAAAACTCTGTAATAGCTTTCTTGTCGCAGAATCAGATACTGACAGCTCTTCTTGTTGTAGGCATAGGCTGGCTGATTGTTGAAATAAGAGAAGTTTTAATAACTCTTTTTGTGTCCTATATTTTAATGGCAACAGTCTCGCCATATGTTGAGGCGCTTGAGCGCGCCCGTGTACCAAAACCAATTGCCGTCATTGTCCCGTATATTGGCGCACTCGTGATTTTTTTCCTTATAATTTTATCTTTATTGCCATTTTTCCTTGCCCAGCTCAATCTTCTTTTTTCAACACTCCCTTCTTATCTTAACCAAGATATGAGATTTTTGGGAGTTGTAATTGATGCCTCAAAACTGAATGAGCTTGTAAGTTCGGAGCTTGAGAATTTTGGAAGAGAGGCCATATCAATTACCTCAAGGGTCTTTGGCGGAGTAATTTCTGCCATATCAATTCTTGCAGTATCTTTTTATCTTCTCCTATATCGGGACACTGTCCGCAATAATTTTGTCTCTCTTTTTACTAAATCCTCCCAAAATAAGGTACGTAAAATTACATTGCTTGCAGAAGAAAGACTTGGCGGCTGGCTGCGAGGGCAGCTTGTATTATCAGCTTTTATAGGAATCATAACGTGGGTCGTTTTAACCATTTTAGGAATTGAGTTTGCACTCCCTCTTGCGGTAATCGCAGGACTTTTGGAGATTGTTCCAACAATAGGACCAATTCTGTCTGCAATACCTGCAATTATTGTAGCTATTAGTATTTCGCCTGTTCTTGCCGGTGTTGTTGCTATCTCTTATTTTTTAATACAACTTCTTGAAAATAATATTTTGGTCCCAAGAATAATGCAGAGAGCAGTGGGGCTTAACCCAATTGTAATAATAATAGGAATTATAATTGGCGGAAAACTCCTAGGAATTCCGGGGGCCTTACTTGCAATACCTTTTATCTCACTTCTTGTTGTTATCTACAGAAACATAGAATAAAATCATTGCGCCAAATAATTTGCGACCAAGAAAAACAAGGAAATTATCCCAAACACAAGAATACTCAGAATGTATGAATGATTCTTTGAAGAACTTTTTTCACTTCTAACGCTGGGGAACTCAAAGACTTTATCTTGATGAAAGAAGACCCGCGAAATCCATGAAGGCGCATAAGTCATTACGCCATGGAGAAGCCCGTCTTTATACCTCCTGCCAGAAACAAATACCGTAGAGTTGATATCTACATATACTTTGCCCACCTCTCGCAGTCTCTTTGCTAGATCTATATCCTCCCCCAGCTTAAGTTGAGTATTAAATCCGCCGATTCTTAAAAAGGCGTCTTTTCTGACAGCCATATTAAACCCAGAAAGGTTCCATCCGCCGGATAAGATTTTATCTATAACCCAAAATGCAGGAAAAAGATACCTTCCCGCGGCGCGCGCAGTAACAGGACCTGAATAAAGATATGATAAACCTCCAAATGCCACAACGCCATTGTCTTTTTCAAATTCTTGGATTATCTTCTCAACCCAATTTGGCGGCACAATAGAGTCAGAATCTGTGCAGGCTATTATCTGTCCTTGTGCCGCAAGAAATCCGGCGTTTCTTGCCGCGGCAACTCCCTTCTGTTTCTCCAAAATAACTCTGGCTCCATACCTCTCTGCAACTTCACTGGTCTTATCAGTTGAATTATTGTCTACAACTATCAGTTCAAAATTTTTGTATGTTTGGTTTACAAGGCTTTTAAGGGTGCTGCCTATAAAAGCCTCTTCATTGTATGCAGGCAGCACTACTGTGATTTTAGGATTTTCTGGATTAATGTGCTTCTGCTCGCGAAGCCCAATGTAAAGCTCGTGTTGTTTATTTTTTTTAAATCTTGAAAAAAGTAACGGTAATAAACTCACGGCAAAAATTGGTAAAAGATTGAGTGGATTCCAATAGTCTTTGGCATCCGCACGCTCAAGGAAAACAATTGCCCACAGCTCATCAATAATTAACCCTAGAGCAACACCAGCAAGTACCCCCGCGAAAAGTCCAATTTTTCTCCTTTTAATAAATGCCGAGACAACAAGAAGAAGAAAAATGAGAGCTATTTGTGAATGATAGAACTGAGATCCTCCTAGAACTAACTGCGGATAGGATATAGCCCCTGATAATAAGGTGAGAAAGCGAGTTGTAAGGATTGTTATGAGAAACGCAGAGAATATAACATAAAGTTGTTCCTCGCGCTCATTCTGCTTCATTATCCTCTCAATGCTTTCACGGTTATATTTCTCCAGAAGTTCGTAGTAGACGCCTTCAAGAAGATCTACTGTTGATTTAACTGAAAATTTTTCAGCGCTTTTTGACGCATATTCCGACATTTTCGATTGCAGTTCTGGATTTTCTAAAATTGATAGGATTTTATCGGCAAATTCTTTTGAATCCTTCTTGACAAGATAGCCATTTTTACCATCTTCAACACATTCATATGCTGGATCATCAATTGCAACAACCGGAACTCCTGAGGCCAGAGCCTCAGGGACTACGAGCCCCTGGGTTTCAGTTGTTGAAGAGAATACAAAGACCGAAGCATCTTTATATGCTCTATGAATTTCAGAACTATCTACCCGCCCAAGAAAATGCGTGTTTTTTGATACCTTTAAGCGGGCGCTCAGTCTCTCAAGCTTTTTCCTGTCTGGTCCTTCACCAATAATTACAAGGTGGCTTTTTGGTATTTTGGAGAATACATGTTTAAAACTTTTTATTAAAAAGTCTACGGATTTTTCTCGGCCAAGCCTTCCGACAAAAAGAAGTATTGGATCTTCTTTTATCCTAAGAGCGTTTTTCAATAGACCACCTGGGCCGTCCTTAAATTTGTCTATATTGATCCCGCTTGGTACTACCGTAATCGGCTTCTTAACCCCGTAAGACTTAAGTTCTTTAAGGACTCTTTCTGTTGGCGCAATAAGATGATCAACTCTGTTACCGAATATCTTTGTTGCTTGTTCCATCATGCGGGGCTTTATTACTTTTCCTTTTAGGAAGTAGTGTGTGTATCTATTCCAGAGAGTATGATATGTAACAACAAAGGGAATATTCTTGGCGCGGGCAACCTCCCAACCCATAAGAGTCACCACTCCTCCTGAGTGACCGTGAATGATATCAAAGTCCATTGATATAATTTTTCGCATCGCCCGATCGGGGAGATTAAGGGCCATTCTTATCTCAGGATCTTTATAAACTTTAAGAGACGTAAGCCTTATAACATTCAGGCCCTTATCGTGGTCTATATATCCTGGATATTTTGGAGCAATAATAAAGACTTCGTGGCCTCTGCGCTCAAGTTCTTTTGCCGATTCAAAAACGCTCGTTGCTACACCGTTGGGCTGAGGCAGAAATCCATCAGTAAAGAAACCAATCCTCATATGCTATAGATTATATATTATAGATTGGAGATTATATATTGATACGTTTTATCCTACTTGACAGAAAGTTATCCACATTCGTATACTTTACCTCCCGCCGGGCAGAGCCCTCTGGGCGGCACCCTAATACTATGAACGACATTTGGAAACAGGTTTTAGAAGAAGTTGAGATTGAGGTTTCAAAGCCAATTTTCCTTACTTTTTTTAGACCAACAACTCTTGTATCTCTTGAAAATTCCGTAGCAACTATTGATTCGCCTACATATATAACATCCGAGTACATTGAAAAAAGATACTATTCTTTAATTAAAAGATCTCTTGATAAAAAAACTGGGCAAAACATAAGCATAGTCTTTACCTCTAATGGCTCAGCAACAGCAAACTCTAGCAGTAAAGCGGCCGCTGGTCCTCTTTTTGTTAAAGATTTGGATCGGGCTTCTAAATCAATGAGGCCAGATAGAATTAGACACGATTATACTTTTGAATCTCTTGCGGTTTCTGACAGCAATCAACTTGCATACACAGCGGCTTTGACTGTTGCAGCATCTCCAGGTACAAAATATAATCCTCTTTTCCTTTATGGAACTGTTGGTGTGGGAAAGACTCATCTTATGAATGCTGTTGCCAATAAGATTTATGATGAAAATCATAATTTGAAAACTTTATATTTAACCTCAGAGGAATTTACAAACGAGGTAGTAGAGGCAATAAAAGAGAAAACAACAGCCGGTCTTAGGAAAAAATTCAGAAATGTCAATGTTCTTCTTTTAGATGACATTCAGTTTTTGGCTGGAAAAGAAAAAGTACAAGAAGAACTTTTTCACACATTTAATACTCTCATTGACAAGGGGAGCCAAGTAGTTTTATCCTCTGACAGAGCACCTTTGGAGTTAAAAAAAATAGAAAAGAGACTGGCTTCTAGATTTGAAGGAGGACTTTCTGTTGATATAGAACCACCGGATTTTGAGCTTAGATGCGCAATTCTTCTGATAAAGAGCAGGAAATATGGGTTAAATTTAACCCTTGAGGCAAGTAAAATTATTGCTGAAGAAATTGAAGACACCCGTGCCCTTGAAGGATTTTTATTGAAACTTGCCTCAGTCTTAAATGACACGAGTGAAGGAAGCGAGGTTGGCCCTGATCAAGTAGCTGCCGTTCTTAAAAAAAACAAACCAAGCACAGAAATTTTACACCCAGATACAATCGTAACGACAATCTGCTCTTACTATGATATAAAGGCAACACAGCTGAAGGGAGCAAAAAGAGACTCGCATCTTGTAAGGCCAAGGCATATTTGCATGTACTTACTTAAAGAAACAGGCTTGACTTACGCTGAAATAGGCAATCTCCTTGGGGGCCGTGATCATTCCACAGTAATGCACGCTGTGGAAAAGATAGAAAAACTAGCTTCTTTATCTGATAAAATGCGTGAGGAAATCTTGTTTATAAAAAGTAGATTAAAAGAGGAAGTCGTTCAATAATGAACACAGACAAAGGTATTAACAAAATATGCACATGTTTTTCAACAAGATATCCACAAAAATTTACACAGGGGCTTGTGCTTTTTTCCGGATATCAACACACACTACTACTAATACTATAAAAAGATAATTATGAAACTAGAATTTTTAATAGAAAACATAGAAAAACTTCTGCCCCTGGTTTTAAAGACTATACCTACTCATTCACAGATCCCCATCTTGTCTAATATTCTTCTTGAGGCAACAACGCAAGGCTTTTATATTTCCTCTACCAACCTTGAAACAGGAATAAAGGTTAAAATTCCAGCAAAAATAGAAAAAGAAGGGGCCGTAACAGTTCCTGGAAAACAATTCATAGAAACCCTCCTTTCTCTACCAAGAGATAAGGCCCTGATACTACAAGAGAAAGAAACCGTTAAGGTAAGCTGTAGGGAGAACTTGGTTACTTTTCAGACAATCGCAAGAGACGAATTTCCAAATATTCTTGAAGAGAAAGGAGAGAAGATCCACACTTTTTCCGAAGAAGAAATCAGAGACACTTTTGAAAAACTTACCCCAGCGGTTTCTCAGGATGACTCAAGACCAGAGCTCACAGGAATAC
>CAYIRD010000035.1:0-9113 GCA_964365755.1 uncultured Gammaproteobacteria bacterium
ACTTCACCTTCAGATTACAAAAATTTGGCGGGGTGAACGTTCTTACTCCCTTTTTAATTGAAAACGTGAAAATAACGCCATCTGCGCGCCAAATTTTTACGGTTTCAAGCCAATTGCGCGGTGGCAATGAGCAAGGTCGAAGTGTCAGTTGCTTGGGGTTTTTATTTTGGAGAATAAAATTTTATACCTCGTATGTATACAGAGGTCGCTCTGCCTTCTTTCTCTAAGTCTTTAAGCATTATTTGAACCCTTGACCGTGACAATTTTATTCCTTCATGTTGTAATTGTTCATGAATTTGTCTTACCGAGCCTTTACCTTGATTTGTTAATATCGATATCATCCTAAGCTTCCTTTCTGGTATGGGAGCTTTGTTTGCAGAACTGGAATGCTCTTTGGATTTTTCCATAAGTGCTCCTACGACTTGAGGATCTTGCAATATTCCTTGAAGTCGTCGTTTACCATAGGCAAGGCTTTGTTCATCTTGATCTTGAAAACTATCCAATATGTGAATTAGGTCGGAAATGAGGTCTCTTTGTTGAGGAGATAAATCAATTTCTGATATCCTTACAGTTCCTGCAAACTTTTTTCTTTTAAGGTACCCTTCTCTTACCATGCGCGAAAGTATTGCTGAAAACGTAGCATAAAAACCTCTTATTTGTTCTGCTGTGTAAGTTCGCCCTTTTGAATTTACATATTTATCGATAATTTCGGTCGCTGTATGCTCCTGCCCTGGATTATTTCTGAATAAACCATATGCAAATCTTGCAGGCCCGGGTTTAAAGCTGTATGAACCTGGATCCCCCATAACAATACCATCTTCTACAACGTAAATTGACGACGGAGTGCCCCTTCTGACTACGTCGTATGAAATTATTCCTCTGTCAACCAGACTATCCAAGTGAGACGTAAGACTTCCTTCTCTCTCTCCGATTGCACGCTCAAGGTCTGTTGTTCTCATCGGCGATGATTGATTAATAAGTTCTCGGAGTATTTTAACTCGAGTGATAGGAGACCTTTTTTTAAATCTTACACCGTCTACATCTATTTCATTTGAAGGTGAACCGGTTTTACCAAAAATATCTAGCAAAGAAATCCCTTCATGTCTTAAAGAAAAATCCAAAATCAAACCGACAAACGGCTCCCCTACTTCCTGTCCGTAATCGGTTTTCATATACCCAAGCGTAGATAAATCCGGATTTATCACTTCTCCGGCTACCAACCCTATTGGGACGAAGGATTGTTGACAATAACTCCGGCCTGTACCCATACTGGTCTCCCATGTGGGTCTATCTCCTTGAGACTTATTGAGAAGATTCATGAGGCCGGCATCTGTATAAATATGCCCTGGACTCATTAACCCCAGCAGGATTGCTTTAGATTCCTGATTACCAACAGCGGAGATTAGATTTCCCATCTTCTCATCCGATAATCTCTCACGTCTTGGTCCTTCGAGCGATTTTGGTGGTTCCGGTATTTGAGGTTTAAGTTCACCTGTCTCCATAGCACAGATTATACTAAAAATTTAACATTAATATTGAAGTTTTAAATGAGAGATTATTTTCTGGATTTGCGGGGGTTTTTATAAAAAGCAATATACATGAGTAAAAATATTATTAGAATTAAAGCCCCTACGATCTGAAAGCCAATGTTAATGTTTAAAAAATTATCCATATCTTTCGAGAATCTCCTCTACTTTAGCTGATGCTGTTAAAAATACTATACCCAAAATTAAGATTCCAAGTCAATATGCCTAAAATAGGAGCAGAGGTCGGATTAGCAATATTAGGAGCTACAACTGCTAAAGCAAAATAGCCATAAGAGAGATTGATAAATAATCCCGAAAATGCTTTTAGCCAAGGTTTCTTAAAGAATAGCCTCATGAAATAAGTATAACATCAGTCAATTGTTAGTTGTCAGTGGTCAGTTGTCAGTTGCTTGGGGTTTTTATTTTAGAGAAGAGAATTTTACCAGCGTCTGTTTGAATGATTCGTGAGACTGAGACCAGAACAGTTTTCCCAACAGAGCCTCTTCCTTGCTCAACAACTAGCATTGTTCCATCCGGTAAATAACCTACTCCCTGGTTTTCTCCTTTTCCTTCCTGCACAATTTTGATAAAGAATTCCTCCCCTGGCAAAGCAGTAGTTTTTAAAATATTTGTCATCTCATAAAGATCAACGGCCACAACTCCTGAGATTTTTGCTTTTTTTGAGAGATTATAATCGCATGTAATAATTCTTCCCTTGTACTTTTTAGCATGGTCAACAATTGACTCATCCACAGGTTTTGTAAACTCATCTGCTATTATTTTTAGCTTTATTCCGCGTGTTCTTTTAAACTTTTCAAGCGCATCCATTGCGCGGCGACCGCGTTCTTTTTTTATGCCGTCTTTTGAGTCTGAAATATTTTTTAGTTCTGTGAGTACACTTTCTAAAACAATGAAGTTGCCATACACTGCTCCTATTTTTGCCAAATCAAAAATTCGCATGTCAATAATCGCGGAAGTATCAAGGAAAACTGCATTGTCAATTTTTTTGTTCAGTTTTTTCTTTTTTGTCCGACGTCTCGGGATTGTCCTAACCACAACTTTTCCAACTTCTTCTGCTATTTGGCGGATAACCCGAGGCGGCAGCATTAGATTTTCAAGAACTTCAGAACCTACATGTCGTGCCATATCAACCCTGCTTGTTCCTGCAGATTTTTTAGATTTCGGGTTTTGAGTTGTAGTTTTGTGTTTTGAGTTTTGAGTTTTGAGTTCTCTTTTCATAGGTTCTTTATTATATCACTCAAGAACTTATCGCCTGTACCTGTCAATATATTCTTAAAACCAAGCTTTCTTGCTTCCCTGACACGCTGTTTTTCATTTGCGGCTTCTTTTAGCTCTCCCAATAGTCCAACTTCAGAAATAGCAACGGCATTAACCGGTTTGTTTTTAAATGATGAAACAAGAGCAAGGCAAACAGCAAGGTCAGATGAGGTTTCAGTTATGCGAAGACCTGAGACTACGTTTACATAAACATCAAATCGATCAAGGGGTATTTTTGCATGTCTCTGCATTACGGCAAGAAGAAGCTCAATTCTACTACCTGATATTCCGTTTGAGACACGCCGTGGAAAAGAGAGCTTTGATGGTACAACCAGGGCTTGAATTTCTGCAATAATAGGCCGTGTCCCTTCCATAACAATGGTGAGACAAGAACCGGGAACTCGCTTTTTGCTTTTGTCCATAAAATATGCGCCGTCAGAAACCTCCACAATACCAGTACCCTCCATAGTAAAAATTCCAACCTCAGAAGAATCTCCAAACCTGTTTTTAAATGCGCGTAAAATCCTCGTCAGGCTGCCGCTTGTTGTGGAATTCTCAAGATACAAAACACAGTCAACCATATGTGAAAGAAGCATAGGTCCTGCCACTTCTCCTTCCTTTGTTACGTGGCCAATTATAAAAACGGGTGTATTGGTTCTCTTTGCAAATGAAACAATCTTTGATGTCGCATGTCTTATTTGAGGCAGAGATCCGGCAAAGCCCGGGATATCCTCGCTTGAAATTGTCTGGATAGAATCGATAATTAGTAAGCTTGGTTTAATCTTCTCTATAGCCCTAATTACGCTTTCTAAATCTCCATTTGAAAAAATAAATAAATTATCTTTTTCTTTGACTCCAATTCTTTCTGCGCGAATTTTAATCTGCCCTTCTGACTCCTCTCCGCTTATATAAAGCACTTTGCGATTGGTCCGGGAGATGTTGCGGGCTAGCTCAAGAAGAAGCGTAGATTTTCCAACACCCGGGTCACCAGAAAGTAGAACAGCTGATCCTGGGACTATCCCTCCTCCTAAAACTCTATCAAACTCGGAAAATCCTGTTGATATTCGCAAAAGCGCTTTTTTTTCAACTCTACCTATTTGCGTAGGTTCGGCAAGACTTGCAATATCTAATCGGGAAGATTTCTTTGAGGATGATTCTACTTTAAATTCTGAAAACGAATTCCATGCTTGGCAAGTTGGGCATCTACCGTACCATTTACTTGACTCATAACCACAAGATGAGCATATGAATTGAGTCTTAACTGCCATAATTAGTATAATTTCTTATCGATATCCGATTGGTACTGCCTTTAAGACCGGTGACAAGATTACTACCCGCCGCCTGTCATCAAACCCTACAACCTCCGCTTCTACCCCCTGACCCTTCTCGTATGTAATACCCGATGGGATCTTATCCGAAGGAATAAATCCGTTGACCCCCTCTTCAATTTTCAGCGTAACTCCTCTACTTTTGATGTCAGCTACAGTTCCAGTTATTTTATCCTCAGTTTTGTATTTATCTTTAATATTTACAAATGCATCCGTTAACGTTCTTTTAATCGAAAGGTTTACACGCCTGTTGCTCGTGTCAAACTCAATAACCTGCGCTTTGATCTTGTCTTGCGGCTTATATACTGCTCCCAAGTTCTCCACTCTATCATAGGAAACTTCTGATATGTGAACGAATCCTTCGATCACGTCCTTTTCTCCGCCAGAGGAGGATCCGCCTTTGGCGGATATTTTTACGAAAAGTCCATATGGCACAACCTCTGTCACCTCTGCTTCTATCACGTCTCCGCTTTTTACAAGTTTTTTTATGGAATCAACATTTGTCAGGTAAGCTGTTGCTTTCTGAGACAAAACAACTCTTTTTTTGGGCCGGTCATATTCAAGGATTTTAACTTTTATTCTGCTTCCCGGATTAAGAGTCTGACCTGAGAGAACTTGTGATGAGGGGATAAATCCGCGGACACCCTCCTTGTTTAGCGCAAAATATCCGCCGCGTGTCGCTTCCCAAATCTCTACTTCAAAAGCCTCATCGCTTTCGGCCAAATCCTCGAATTTCTTAAAAATTATATCGTCCAAGGTTCTTCTTAATGAAACTACTGGGAAGCCTTCTTCTGATTCGGCTGATATAACTGTTGCAGTAACACGATCTCCCTCTTTAAGATTTGCCAGAAGATTCTCAAGGTTTTGTTTATCAAACTCAATAACCAGGGCGTCACCTTTGGCACCTATGTCCATAAGGATCTCCTGCGGGGTTAATTTTTTAATCGTACCTTCAATTGCTTGTCCTTTTTGAAGAACCTGAAGGTTCGAACCCTGCTTGGCCATCAATTCGGCCATCGAGCCCGCAGGGCGAGACCCTGAGCGACCGGAGGGAGTCGAATGGGTCAGCTCAGCCATAGAACCCGCAGGTTTACCCTGAGCTTGCTTGTCCTGAGTTTGATCGAAGGGTCGAATGGGCTTACCTGAGTTTTGCTCGCCCCGAGTTTTATCGAGGGGAGTTTTGAGTTTTGAGTTCGAATCGTTTGCCACTCATTTCTACCAACCTTTCTTTAAAAACTCTTAACGAATGTTAATGAGTCTTAGAGTTTTTTAGTCCGCCAAAGTGAAGTTTTGACTGCGTGGATGTAAACCACGAGGCAAACCCGAACGTCGGCGGGCTTTTCAAAGTGTATTATTCTAACACATTTTTAGTATAATTGCGACAAGCGTGTGGAAGCTTCTGAATACAAAAATATTTATAAGAATGAGTCATCTCATTTTTATTATGCTGCAAACCATGCTTTTTTCCTCTCACGCGTCGCCGTTTTTCGAACAAAAACGGGGAAAGCTCTTGAAATTCTTGATGCCGGCTGTGGCACCGGACTCTTAGCAAAAAGGCTTCAAAAATTTGGAGACGTAACCGGAGTGGATATCAGTCCGAAAGCAATTCTTTATTCTAAAAAGCGAGGAATAAACGTTAAAAAAGCTAGTATCAATAAGCTTCCTTTTAATTCTAAAATTTTTGATATTGTTGTATCAATGGATGTTCTTTATCACAAAAAAGTTGATGACAAAAAAGCGCTGGCTGAAATGTATCGAGTCTTAAAACCTGGTGGAATAATTATCTTGCGTGTTCCCGCAAACCCAATTCTCTTCTCATCTCATGATAGATACGTCCACACAAGAGAAAGATATACCAAAATAAAACTTATCGAAAAACTAACCCAGGCAGGCTTTAAAGTTAGGGAAATTTCATATATTAATGGTTTACTTTTTTTCCCGGCTTTTGCAAAAGTAATCCTGGCGAGGATAATAAATTCTCATGATGTTCATTCTGGGATAAAATCTGTTCCTCATTTTATTAATCAAACAATTATATTTTTGCTTAGAATTGAAAATCTTTTAATAAACCGCGCTACCCTTCCCTTTGGGATTGGTCTTTTTGCTGTTGCAAAGAGACCTGATTTATCCTAAAATGAAAAAAACATGGCTGATTTAACAATTGATGATATTGACGAACAAGTAAAACCCACTGTTTACCCCCAGGATTATTCTAAGAAAGATGCAATTGAAGGAGTAAAGACTATACCTTTAACTCATTACCCAAGTGAAGAAGGTGACTTTGGAGAGATAGTAAGACTTGATTCAAATGGCGAGCTTGAGCAAGTGCCCGGATTTAAGCTCGTTCAAGTGAATAGAACCTACCTTTTTCCAGGATCTATTAAGGCTTGGCACCTACATCTTAAACAGGATGAAATTTGGTATTTGCCTCCTAATCGCGATTTATTTGTGGGTTTGTGGGATGTAAGGAGTAAGTCTTCTACAAATGGCGCTCGTATGCGATTGGTGCTTGGAGGAGGGAAATCAGAACTTCTTTTTATACCCCGCGGTGTTGCTCATGGATCAGCAAATTTTACATTGATTGACTCTAATCTATTCTATTTAGTCAATGAGAAGTTTGATCCCAAAAATCCCGATGAACTCCGAATTCCGTGGGATGCCGCAGGCGCGGACTTTTGGAAACCCAAACGTGATTAGACAGGTCTTCTTTAGCCACTTGCCCCTTATTAAAGATAGGAAAAATATGCGTACAGAAGTTATTTCAAATGTAATTAAATCCGGGATATATTTTGAGGGTCCTCAAAACAAAATACTTGAGAAAAAGCTCTCAAGAATGCTTTCCGGGAGCCTGCCTGCTCGCCTCGCGGCGAAGCGGGCCGGCAGGCAGGGATATATTACGACTCTAGCCTCAGGACATGACGCATTAATTTTAGCCCTTGCAGCACTTAACCTTAAAAAGGAAGATGAGGTAATTTTCCCTGTTAATGCTTATCCAACCGCTTTTCCTGTTGCTTTGTCAGGAGCAAAACCCGTTCCTTGTGACGTAAACCTGAATGGACAAATGGATATTGGCAAGCTAACAAATGCGATTAATAAAAACTCCCGGGCTGTAATTACCGTGCATCTCTATGGAATGACAGGTGATATTGACAAAATTAGGAAGATTTGCCATGAAAAGAAGGTTGTTTTGATAGAAGACTGTGCCCAGAGTTTGGGAACTAAATTCGGCGGAAAGCCGCTTGGAACCTTTGGAGAAATATCTTGCTTTTCATTCTATCCCACAAAAAATCTAGGAAGTCTTGGTGATGGAGGCGCGATTTGGACAAAGAATCGAGATTATTACAACTATTTCTTAAAGGCTAAGTCTTATGGAGAACGTACGCGTTACGACAGCGAATTTGTCTCAGGACACTCAAGATTGCCGGAAGTCCAAGCAGCAATTCTTAACCTTTATACTAAAATGTTACCACGCTATTTTAGAAAAAGAAAACTATTGTTTCAACTGTACCAGGAGAAACTCGAGCTTCTTTTCCCTCGCGTTCGAGTACTAAAATCGGATCAAAATTCAGACCCTGTCCCGCATATTTTAGTGATTGATGTTGATAAACGAGATAAACTTGCGGCATACCTTGCAAAAAAAGAAATCCCCACCCTTATTCACTATCCAAAACCAATACACTTGGTAAAAGCCTTTTCTTATCTCGGGTTTAAGCGAGGCGATTTTCCCATGGCAGAACGATTATCAAAGAGAATATTGAGCCTCCCCTTTCACCCTCTTTTGAGCGAGGGAGCGCTTGAGCAGATTTGCGCTACAATAAAGGAATTCTATGTTAGAAGTGAGAAGTTAGAAATCTGAAGCTAGATAATGAGGTGAGATGTGAGATTTAATCACACTTCCCATTTCGTAAATCTAGCCTCAAACCTCTCACCTCCCACATCAAATATGAAAAGGTTGCTCTTATTTTTTTTATCTGCGAAACTTCTTGCCCTGATGGGGGCTTTTCTTGCTACCTTCTTTGCGCCAATATCTTATAAATTTACTGCGGCCTATGACTTTGGCCTAAGACTCCCCTACTATCTTTGGGTTTGGGGGAATTTTGACGGAACTCATTATCTTGAGGTTGCAAGAAATTGGTACCACCAGCTTGAGTATCCCTTCTTCCCTCTCTATCCCTTGATGATTCGAATCATATTTCAATTCTTTGATA
This sequence comes from uncultured Gammaproteobacteria bacterium, assembly GCA_964365755.1. Taxonomy (GTDB): domain Bacteria; phylum Patescibacteriota; class Microgenomatia; order Levybacterales; family GWA1-39-11; genus GWA1-39-11. The sequence goes on from CAYIRD010000035.1 coordinate 8,341, forward strand.
GTTTAAAAATCTATGTGCCTTACATAACAATTGGCGTGGTCCTTTCAAATCTTTTATTTTTGGCCGCGCTTTTTGTGGCGTATCGAATCATAATCTTTGATAAACAAAAAGCGCTTGTGCCGCTTCTCTTTTTGGCTCTCATAACCTACCCCACTTCATTTTTTTATGGCGCTGTTTATAATGACGCTTTGTTTTTCTTGCTCGCCTCTCTGACAATTTATTTCTCGAGACAGAAATCCTTTTTATTAGCATCGATTACTGCTTCTTTTGCTATGCTAACAAGGCTCAATGCTCTAGCCCTTGTTTTTTTGATAGCATTCGAATACCTCGATAGTATCTGGGGCGGACTGAGCCCTGGCTCCGGCCCGCTTCGCCGGAGCTTCAGCGAGGCGAGCGGGGGCGAGGGAGCCCGGCTGCGAGCGGTAGCGAGACAGCGGTGGTGGAATCTTGAAATAAAATCGAAACTAACACTTAAGGAAATTTTTAGGAGTAAAGTTTTTTTCGTGGGATTAGTCCCTTTAACATTTATCGGTTATCTTATTTATATCCAAAACCTTTCAGGAAACTGGCAGGACTTCTTTACTTCAATGAAAGTTTGGAATCAAAGCGAACCAACTATCCCACTTCAAGTAGCTTACCGCTACCTTAAAATCTTTCTGACAGTTCCACCTTCTGCTCTTGTGTTTTGGGTCGCAGTATTTGAATTTTTATCTGTTTTGTTTTATCTTGCGATGCTGGTCTTCTCCTTTAGAAAAATCCGGCTTTCTTATTGG
>CAYIRD010000036.1:0-9053 GCA_964365755.1 uncultured Gammaproteobacteria bacterium
GCAAGAAGACCGGATAAGTTAATTGCAATTTCCGAGACTGTTCGCAATCGAATTAAAAAATACTACGAATTAGAATCGGAAGTAATTTATCCCCCACTAATGATGAGACCGACAATTGGTAGAAAGATCAATCATCAATCATCAATCATAAATCATAAATCTTATTTTCTGGTGGTTTCAAGACTTGTTCCATACAAGAAAATTGATTTGGCGGTGAAGGCGGCGAATAAAGTCGGGGCTCCGTTAAAAATCATAGGAACGGGTAGAGAGCTTTCAAGATTAAAAAAAATGGCCCGCCTACGCGCCTCCTTCGCCGGAGTGGCTACGAAGGCCGAGCAAGGCTATGGCGGGCGAGCAGGTTCGAGAGTTGACTTTTTAGGTTATGTTTCGGATTCAGATCTTAAGTATTATTACTCCAATTGTAAAGCGTTAATTTTCCCCGGGGTTGAGGATTTTGGATTGACAATGGTTGAAGCGCAGTCCTTTGGGAAACCGGTGATTGCATTTAAGGGCGGTGGGGCAGAGGAGATCATTATCCAAGGTAAAACCGGTGTTTTTTTTGACAAGCAAACTTCCTCCTCCCTGGCAGATAAGTTGAAAAGCTTCAGAGCAAGCCGCTATAATGAGAAAGACTGCCGTAAGAATGCAAGACGATTCTCGTTTGAGGAATTCGCAAAAAAGATAAAGGAGCTTGTAAATGATCAATAACCAATTGACCAATTCATCAAACCAATTTTCAATAAACAATGTTTAATTAATTAAACATTTAACATTTGTTAATTGGTTTGGTTATTGGAATTTGGTAATTGGTAAATTAAAATTATGAAGGCTATAATATTTGCAGGCGGGGTCGGGACAAGGCTTTGGCCGATCTCAAGAAAAAATGCGCCAAAACAGTTTGAAAAAATTGTAGGAGATAAATCTACCCTCCAGCTTGCTGCAGACAGGCTTTACCCGAGCTTCAAGCCGGCCGACATATATATATCCACAGGAGAAAGCTATAAAGACGTGGTACATGCTCAGATGCCGCAAATTCCCCGCGAAAACTTCATTTTTGAACCTGAAATAAGAGACGTAGGGCCTGCGGTTGCGACAGCGTGCGCAATAGTAGGAAAAATGTCCCCCAATGAGCCGGTCGCAATTATTTGGAGTGACCATTTTGTTAAAAAAGAAAGAAGATTCAGGGAAGTTTTGGGATTTGCGGAAAAACTTGTAGAAGAGAATTCAAACCTTATCATACTTATTGGTCAGCGCGCCAGATTCGCCAATCAAAATGTAGGCTGGATTGAGTTTGGCCGCGAGGTAAAAACAATAAGAGATACAAAATTATTTGAGTTTAAAAGGTTAATCTATAGACCGGCGCTTTCAGATGCTCAAAAATTTATTGAGAGTGATACTTTTGCCTGGAACCCGGGATACTTTGTCACAACTGCTAAGTTCATTTTAAATGCATATAAAAAACATGCGCATTCAATTTGGGAGGGCGTAGTGAAAATTCAGGAAGCATTTGGTACGGAGAATTTCGATAACGTAATGAAAAGGGAGTATCCAAAGCTTGAAAAGGTAAGTTTTGACAATGCCATCCTTGAAAAGCTTGATCCGGCTCATGTTCTGGTTATAGCAGCAGATCTTGGATGGAGTGATGTCGGCGCTTGGGAAGCGCTAAAAGAGGCTCTTCAAGTTAGCTCCAAGGAGAATGTAAATCGAGGCAAGGTTTTGCTAACAGACTCAACCGACAATTTGGTTTTTAATTATACGGATCAACTTGCGGTTACAATAGACCTCAAAGGAACAATAGTGATAAATACCGATGATGTGCTTTTGATTTGTGATAAAAACTCTGTTCCTAAGATCAAAAAACTTGTTGAATCCCTCTCAGGAACCGAACACGAAAAACTAACATAATTTATGATTTACGATTTCTCAAAGCGGCTTCTTGATGTGGTTTTATCCGTAACTCTCATTATTATATTTTCACCAGTAATAATAATTACGGCAATAGCAATAAAACTAGATTCTCCGGGTCCGGTATTTGCAGATACACCCTCAAGAGTGGGTAGATACGGCAAATTATTTAGGATGTACAAATTTAGATCTATGATTCAGAACGCGCATGAAATCCTCTTGCGAGACCCCGAATTTAAAAAACTTCACGAAGAGTACAAAAGAGGCGGGTATAAATTAAAAGAAGACCCTAGAATAACAAGAGTTGGTAGATTAATTAGAAAATATTCCATAGATGAGGTCCCGCAGTTTATCAATGTATTGCGGGGCGAGATGAGTATCGTAGGTCCGCGAGCTTATTATCCGGATGAACTTAGGGATCAGCAAAAAGAATACCCTCAAACGCGCGGTGCAGTTAAAATTGTGTTATCTGTGAAGCCTGGGATAACCGGAGTCTGGCAGGTAACCGGCCGGTCAGAAATCAATTTTGATAAGAGGATTAAGTTAGATGCAAGTTATGCTGTAAAAAGATCGATTTTTTACGATCTATGGATTTTGTTTAAAACTCCAAATGCAATGATATCGGGAAAGGGCGCCATGTGATTTTGCAAAGCAAATTCACAACATTTGACAATTGACCAATTAACAAATTGACCGAGTTAATTTGTCACTTTGTCGTTTTCGTTAAATGTTTGCAAGAGGTTTGCATTTCTTTATGGACTTTGGTTAAATAGATTATTAGGCACAATTTATGGAAGAAGGGTTTAAAAAAATTGATTTAAATGCGCAGTCACAAGAATCCACCTCAAGCACCAAGCCAACTGTAAAATCCAAAGCATTCTCAACTCCAAAGCTTCCCGCCAGGCTAAATTTTTCTAACCTCTTTAATCTTAAGAGGCTTGGAATTTTAGGCGTTATTTTGATAATAATTGGAGTTTTATTTGTTTACGTTGCTATAAGAGCCTTTGCTGTTTATGGAAAAGCAGATAAAGTTTATGATCAGGCAAAAAAGGCGGCAGATGCGGCTAAAAATCAGAATATCATCTTAGCAAGAGAAGAACTTGTCAAAACTCGTGATGCAGCCGATGGTTTAAAACGTGAGCTTACATCAATTGGCTTTGCACGATATATTCCACTTTTGGGACTTTATATCTCAGATGCCGAGCATATGATAAATGCCGGAGTTCACGGGATTAACGCGGCAATTGTTACGGCAGATTCACTAATTCCTTACGCAGATGTTTTGGGACTTAAAGGGAAGGGGACTTTTGCCGGAGGGTCTGCCGAGGACAGAATCAGAACGGCCGTTAAGTCACTTTCAAAAGTTGTTCCAAAGATTGACGACATTGAGGTTGAAGTCAAAAAAGCAAAAGAAGAGATAGACCACGTAAACCCTTCCCGCTACCCAAAGATTGGACCCTTAACAAAAATTCACGATCAAATTGCCGCGGCAAAAACTTTAGTAAACGAAGGCGTTGTTGCTGTTAAGCAGGGAAAGCCCTTAATCAAAGTTTTACCAGAACTTCTTGGTAGTGAAAAATCCAAAAAATATCTTATTCTATTTCAGAATGACGGAGAACTGCGGCCCACTGGCGGCTTCTTAACTTATTACTCCATATTTCGGGTTGAGGAAGGTGTAATTCATGTAGATTCGGCAAACGACATTTATAGACTTGATGACTCAATTAGGTCGCATCCAGCAGCACCAGACATAATTAAAAAATATTTTCCAAAAGTAACAAGATTTTATATTAGAGATAGCAACCTTTCTCCCGATTTTCAAGAATCAATGAATACATTCAGGGAGTTTTATGAGGATTCGCGGAGTAAAACAGAAATTGATGGGATTATTGCAATAGACACAGACTTTTTGGTTAATGTTATTAAGATTCTGGGAGAAGTTCAGGTAGGTGGTCTCTTCTTTAAAGCAGAAAATGATCCACGCTGCAATTGTCCTCAAGTTGTGTATCAGCTGCAATCTATTATCACAACACCTGTTGGGTATATAAGAGAGGATAGAAAAGGGATTATTGCGCAACTTCTTTATGCCACCATGCAGAAGGCACTCGGAGTATCACCCGGAAAATACTGGGGACCTCTTTTCCAGCAGGCGATAGTTGACGCAAATGAAAAACACATACTTTTTAGCGTGAACAACAAAGATGCACAAAAAGGTCTTGAAGCTCTCGGTTGGGCAGGGAAAATTAGATCCATTGAAGGGGACTATGTTCATATAAATGATGCTAACTTTTCTGGGGCAAAAACCAACATATTTATTAAGCAGAATGTCCGAATAGATTATGAAATAGGGGATGATGGGAGCGTGACTAAAACTTTAACACTCGAATATAGAAACCCTCAAGAACATTCTGATTGCAATCTTGAGCGCGGAGGGTTGTGTCTTAATGCGATTCATCGAGATTTTCAAAGAATCTATGTTCCAAAGGGATCAACTTTAGTTTCCAACAAGGGTTCACAGGTTAAGGTTGAAACTAAAGAAGATCTTGGTAAAACCTATTTTGAGGGATTCTTCACTCTCAATCCTCTCGGGAAATCAAGCATGATTTACACGTATAAGCTTCCATTTAAGGTTGAGAATGGGGTTTTGCCTGTTTTGATCCAGAAACAGCCGGGGGTAGAACTCGTGCCTGTGGAAATTTATGTCAATGGCAAAAAAGTTGAAACATTTGATTTGCGAAGCGACAAAGTATTAAACTTAAAGCTATAGTGCAATTCTTAAAAGACCAGGGATTCATACTCAAGCGAATCAACTTTGGCGATTCTGACCGCTATATTACTATCTTCACCAAAAATCACGGCAAAATAGAGGTTCTGGCGCGCGGTATTCGAAAAATTACTTCTCGCCGTGCATCATCTGTCGAGCTCTTAAATTTAATCGAATTCCAATCAGTTCGCTCACACAAAAATAATGTTTTAACCGAGGTAAAACTCATTGATACGTTTTCGGAACTAAAAAAAGAGATTGTCCATATTAAGAAAGTCTTCTTGATGTGTGAGCTTATTGATGCGGTTCTGCCAAAAGAACAGCGCCATTCTGACGTTTTTGACTTAATTGAGCGCGCATCACGCAAAATGGCTGACAATGAAAAGAATATTCTTTATTTTCAGGCAAAGCTCTTAACAATCTTAGGATTCTGGAACCCAAAATATGCATTTAGAAATGAAAACCATCTCGATCAATACACGGAGCAAATAATTGAAAGAAAACTCAAATCTCGTCACATTTTCGGCTCTTGAGGCCGCAAAAAAACCCCTTGCGGGGCTTTCCTGCCGAAAATCTATTGCTAGACCTTCTACCCTTAATACTTGCGTATTAAAGGTAAAAAAGATTATACATTGTATTTCAAAGCTTTGTCAATAGGGTAAAACTATATCAAATCCCTACCAAATTCCTATTATGTTAGAATTGGCTTATGGATCAGAAGCGGTTTGAAGAAATTGTAGACGAGGGAATTCAGGCAATTCCTCAAGAATTTTTAGATAAGCTTGATAATGTGGCAATCACAATTGATAATGAGCCGACATTCGAGCAAAAAAGAAAGGCAGGTCTCCGTCACGGATTTTACCTATTCGGCCTCTATGAAGGAGTAGCCCAGGATAGACGGGGCAGTCATTATAATGCTGTGCTTCCGGATAAAATAACGATTTTTAAGAATGCTATAGAGCGTGTTGCACGGGATGAAGAGGACATGAAAGAAATTGTAAAGAATACGGTTTGGCATGAAATTGCCCACCATTTTGGCATGGACGAACAAGAAGTCCGCGCCGCCGAACGCCGCCGCCTCGAATCCAAAAGAAGAGAAAAAGTTAGCTATTGATTCTTAATTTTTATTAATGCTATACTGTCTTCCATGTCAAAAAAAGCCGTCATTCTCCAACCTGTAACAAAAAAAGATTTTCTCTTATTAAGAACCGAATTTAAAGTCACAAAAAAGTCTCTATTTTCGCAAATTCTCACACTTGAAGAAAAAATAGAAAAGGTGGATGACAAAAATAAGAAATATAAAGACGAAATATTGACAGGACTGGATAAAGTTATGAATGAACTTCAAACAATGCGCGAGGAAGATGCGGCGGGAACTCTTCAGCTCCTAAGACTTAGAGAAGATGTCGATGGTCATGAGAAGAGGCTTTCAAAACTCGAATCAACCCCGGCTGTTTAACCCTTTAACATTTAAACAAAAAGTAGTACAATCCGGGCTAAAGTGAAAAGCGAAGGATTAATAAAAGCGTTTGAGATGGCAGGGTATCGGGTTGAAGAACCAAGGTTTGATATATCTATTACCCAAACTAACCCTCATGTTGATCAATTACTTCAAAATCATGGCAGGACTTCCTGGGCTTTTATTACACCTTTTAATCCTGGATCAGAAGTAATTTCCGATGATGAAAACGAATCAAGATGGGTAACTTTCAAGAGGGGCCTTGAAGACCATATTACCTATGAGGGGTTTGGGGGTGGACAAGAGGATAGTTCGCCGCTTGAGAAGAGTCTTTTAATTCTTGGAGTTAGCTTGAGGGAGGCAAAGATACTGGGGAGACGATACGGTCAAGATGCGATAGTATTCGGTCACTTTAATCAAAAACCAAGAGTTGTATTGACTTCTAAATAATTTAGTTTGTTTCCGTGTATTGATACATCACAACAAGGATTTGTTGCGGAATTTTAGATTCAGCAGTATTTTATTGATAATTTCTGGGTAGGAGCTTGGTGGTAATTTTATTTCTTTCCTCTTTGTACTATAATTCAGGCTCGAGGATATGCCTATAAACTTGGAGCTTGGGATGTTCATTCCCGAAAGATTTAAACGACCGTATGAGGGCCAGTCTTACGGGGATTATGTAGCTTTATTAGAGCTGCTTAACGCAAAAGACATTTATGCGCTTCCGGTAATAAAACCCGCCGTGCGTACCCGGCAGGAAAGGGAGGAGCACGTTTTAAAATACAAGCTTTACATTGAGTTCAGGTCGGCGTCCTCTGCCAAAAGGAAAATAAATTACGACCACGAATGCAGCGAAATTAAAACGTCTGACCCGGCTGCGCTTGATACAAGAAGCAGTATGGTTCCCGACTGGGATATTAGAGTCCACGTTTGGGAGAGAATTGAAGATGCAAGGGCCCACACTTTTCTTTCAGGGTTATACATGCTCCGAGATATTGGAAAAAAGATCCCCGGGATGAAAACTCACCTTCGCGACAGGACGAGAATATTTACAGACGAAGATATTAAGGAATTAATAGACCACGCAGGTCTTAGAAAACTTTCGCCCTGGCCAAATACCCCCAGCTTTGATATATAATCTTTTCGTGAATACCGATTTGATTATGGTTTTGGGGACGGTCCTGAGAGATGTTGTTATAGTAGGCTAAAAATAAAGTAGTTTGATTTGTCGCCGTCTAGATTGGGATTATTTAAAAGGGATGGGGAGCGTGCGGCCCACGCAAGGATGTTATAATTGTGGGGTGGTAGAGCAGAGAGATTTAGATACACCTCATAAGTCGCGAGAATACAAGTTGCCTAAAGGAATGTTCCAAGCATTTCAGGGGATGCTTTCAAGAAGGCTAGGCGATACTAATACTAAACGTTTTGTAAGAGTAACCCCCAATTGGCATGGAGCACTGGATGTTCACTTGAGAATAAAAATAGGTGCAGGTATTAGAGATGAGTATACTCTGGATGTTTCTGATAACGATACCCTTCGCCTAGTTCGATCCGTTCAAATATCGCACGGGTGGGAAATTCCGATTGAGAATCCCTCCGTAGACTTTATACTTGGCGAAATATTAACTGCAAAAAAACTTGAAGAAAAACGAGCTTACGAAAGAAAATCTAAAGCTAAATAGGGTTAGTTGATGTGGGTCATGCGTCCTTGTCGCATCCTGAGCGAGGACTTAAAGGGTGAGGTCGCCGCAGGCAACATAGACGCTAATTTGCGCTGCGGATTTATGTACATTTATTGCCAGCGGTTGTTCGGTTTCAAGTTGGCTTAATGTTACGTCAAGAACAGTTTGCGATTGTCCATCAACAACATTTGTCAATGGATATTTAACGTCTCCTACGTCAGGACAGGCGCCGACATGAATGTGTGCCGGCTGGGGTGTTGTTTTTGGGCCTCCGGTAAGACTCAGCGTCACGTTTACTTTACCGTTTTCTTCTCTTAGGACTGCGGAGCCTGACACTCCGGACTTATTTTGTTCTGATAGCAGTATATTTTTCTCAATTACGGCAGGTGTGGCAGTAGCTTGAATGGGGGTGGGGGCTGGCGTAACAGGTGGAGTTTGTCTTGTGCTTAATATAAGAAATCCGCCGATTATTATTACGATTGCGACAGCAACAATTATCCAAAGGTTTCTTGACATGCCCCTTTTTAACAATATTTTTTGCAAATGTCAAGATAGGAATTTGTTATAATCAATTTATGATTGATTTATTCGAAAAAGTAGTAGCACTAGCAAAGCGCCGGGGATTCGTTTATCCTTCTTCTGAGATTTATGGCGGCTTAGCAAATACTTGGGATTTTGGACCTATGGGAACTCTTCTTAAAAATAATATTCGCGATTTGTGGTGGAAGAAATTCGTGCTCGATAGAGACGATATGGTAGGGCTTGATGCTTCAATTTTTCTTTCTCCAAAAGTTTGGGAAGCATCCGGTCATGTTGCAAACTTTACGGATGCCATGATTGACTGCCGGAATTGCCACTATAGAACTCGCGCCGATCATCTTATCGAAGATAATGTCAAGGATGTTAAGGTTGAGGGCTTGCCGGTTGAAGAGCTGACTAAAATTGTTCGCGAAAAGAAAATTACCTGTCCAAAGTGCGTCAAGCATGATTGGACAGAAGCCCGCCGGTTTAATTTATTGTTTGAGTCTTCAATTGGGATTATAGAAGACGGTAAATCAAAAGTTTATCTAAGAGGGGAAGTTGCGCAGGGTATTTTTATCAATTTTAAAAATGTCTTAGATACAACCCGCATCCGTGTTCCATTTGGCATCGCCCAGCAAGGAAAGGCTTTTAGAAACGAAATAACTTTGGGACAGTTTGTTCATAGAACGTTGGAATTTGATTTGATGGAGTTCGAATACTT
>CAYIRD010000037.1:0-8905 GCA_964365755.1 uncultured Gammaproteobacteria bacterium
AAACGCTATCATGCGAGACATTTGGTTTGAATGTTTTCTAAGAAGCTCAAGATCGCTTTTTACTCTTTTGTACCCCTCACGAATTAAATCTACGGAAGTTTCTCGAGTTTTTGAACTTTGGCCCGCAACCAAATTTAAAACATTCGCATGTCTTGCCTGAGCAGAAATTGCCTTATGCGGCTCGTTAACGAAGTCTATAGTTGCATTGTTAGTTGTCAGTTGTTCGTTGTCAGTTGTCAACCTGTCGAACCAATGATATCTTCTTGCCGATTTTGTATTAGTGTTCATACCTTGCTGTACAACCGCCCATGCCCCATTTCTTGAAAAGAAAAACGAATGATGATATAAAGTATATCCGTCTTGAACCAGCGCCGAATCAACTTTGGCTGACATTTTAGAGTTTGTAACCAGCTGGCTGGTAGATCTTTCAGGAAGATTAATCCGTTCTCCCCAAAATTGAATCTGGTCAGGAGTTTTCCTCGAAGTCCCGCCTTTCCCGCCGCAGATAAAAATTCCAAACTGTCTTTCCTGTCCTCGAATTGCTTCTTTGAGCGCTGCGGTTAATATTGTAGTTAAACCTGACGCATTCCAATCGAAAGCCAAAACTGTACCTAAAGATTGAAACCAAACAGGGTCAGAAATTCGCTCGACAAATTCATCCGGCCCGTATTCCTCAACTAGAACCCGCGTCATCTCCCGCCCCAATCGAACCATACGTTCAAATAACCACGGCGGACAGCGCCCGTGATCCAATGTAAAGGTCGCTATGCCTCTTTTCATTCTTAGCTTTTCCTCATCATATCAGCGCCCAACGCAACAACAACTACAACAACCCCTATTAAGAGACTGTTTAATGCTGGGACTAAATTTACAAGAATAATACCAAGTCCCAAACCAAATAAAGTGTGCATCAAAACGTGTGGTTCAAAACAATGCTTCATTTTCTCATTCATTCTTATCACCTCCGTTAGAAACTCTTAATGAGTTCCTCGAATTTAGAGTTTCTTACGTCCTCCGAAGCTTTAGCGAAGGAGGACTATTCTTCTCCCATTGTCCCTTGCCACTTATCAAAAGTCAACTATTTCTCTCAAGGAATTTCTCGAGGGCATCCAGCTGGCGGCTCCAGTCTTTTTTATAATTCTCAATGTAGCGGTACGCATCGCGAAGAGGCCGGGGATGAAGACGAATTATATACTCTCTCCCCATTTTTTGCCTGCGAATAAGTTTTGCACGCTCAAGAACTTTTAAATGTTTTGAGATTGCCACAAGCGAAATTTTAAACGGTGATTTAATTTCCGTAACGGTCAGAGATCCCTCTGCCAAACGTTCTAGGATTTTGCGCCGCGTTGGATCTGACAAAGAATGAAAAATTTGACTCAGCTCATTGTGCCCATTCTTAACCATCCGGTTAATAATATACCACACTTGACAGCTTGTGGAAAGTGTGAAATAATTTTATATAGTTTGATATGGTAACAGAGGCTGAGCGACGAAGACTAATGGATCCAAATCTTAATGGGAATGGTTCAAAGAAGGCAAAGCCCGTTTACTGGGACAGATCCCATTGGCAATTAGACTTTCTTGATGCGCAACGAGTAAGGCGAGGTCAATATTCTTCCCAACATCCAAGGTCAAGCGGCCCCCGAAGGTAAAACTGCAAGGTATAATCAGCAATTTTCATTTTACTCACCTTAGGCGATGGAGCGGCCGCCGTCAACCGGTAAAATCACGCCTGTTGTGAAGTTTGAATCCATAAAAAATTCTACGGCGCGTGCTATTTCTTCTGGTCCGCCCCAAGGTCTTAATAGTGTTTTAGAAGCAACCTCCTCATTCTCCTCATCTGTTAAATTTGCTGGTCTAAGAATTGGTCCTGGAGCAATACAGTTTACTGTCACATAAGGTGCCAATTCTTTGGCTAAAGAGAGAGTTAAACCCTCAACAGCAGACTTTGCTACATTATAGGCAAGGTAATCTTTATACGGTGCACGGAGAACTGACCAATCAGAAATGGTAATAATTTTACCCCGAATCTCACCCTCATTTTTTAATAGTTCATCACCTACTCTTTTACTAATCAGGAATGCGCTCTTGGCAATAGCATCAAGGCTTTTATCCCAATCCTCTACCGATAAACTTTCCCAAGGCGTGCTGATATACGTTGCTGCCATGTGAACAAGACCGTCAATTCTTCCAAAATCTTTTTTGATTTGCTCAACCAACTTTTCGACATCACCCGAAACCGAAACGTCTGCCTGATATATTTCGCACCTTATGCCTAAACTCCTGCATTCTTTGCGTATTTCCTCGGCTGGCTGTTTTGAACTAAAATAAGAAATTGCAAGATGTGCTTTTCGTTCGGCTAGTTTCTTTGCAACTATTCTACCTACTCTTGTTGCCCCTGTTAAAATAATGATTTTATCGCTAAGTTCCCAGCCCATATTCAAAATAATATCACTATACTGCACCTGTTAGGTATTGTTTTCGAACTGGTTCGGGGAAGTGTTCGATTGCATAACGAAGTGCAGTGCGTCCCATTTGTTTGTAATGGCGAACCCATAATTCCTAATTCTAATCTAGCTCCTGCGCTATTCAACTACAATTTTTGCCTTCATATACGGATGAGGCGTACAATGATAGGTAAAGGTTCCTTTCTCATTAAAAGTGACAGAACCCGATTCGCCCTTTGCCAATAATCCTGTATCAAAACTCCCATCATCTGAAGTAGCCGTATGTCCCACGCTGTCTTGGTTTGTCCATGTAACAGTAGTACCCACTTTCACGGTTAAGGTTTTTGGTGCGAAGGCAAAATTCTTGATATCAATAGACTCCTCCTCTTCCATAGCCTCTTCTTCGTCGGGCTTCGCTTCTTCATCTTCAGCATCTTCAGATTTCTCTTCCATAGCTTCTTCATCCGAATCCTCCTCTTCCATTGCCTGAGTAGGCGTGGGCGTAGCTGAACCACTTTGTCCTTGATTGCCCATAATTAAAACCACTCCCCCTATTAAAACGACTAAAACAACAGCTGCAATTATTAAATTTCTACTCAAATATTATTCACCCCCTTTAATGTCAGTATTCTGTATTCAGTATAATTTTTACTCTATACTGGATACTCGATACTCTATACTGATTGGGTTATAATATCAAAACTGTGACTCGATTAATAGCCGGCATCGTCTTGATACTGGCAGTAATATTTTTGATTTCTAATTTTTTGAAAACGAACCAAACTAGTGATAGGCAGGATTCAATTCCAAGAACATTAGAAACTCGCAGTCGATCGTCAGAGGACGTCCCTCAGGTCTCGATAATTCAAGAAAATCTTAATATCCCATGGGCTTTGGCATTTCTCCCTGATGGGAGGCTTGCTGTTACAGAACGGCCGGGACGGGTATTAATAATAGATGAGAACGGCCAAGTATTAGAAATTGCGAATATTAATGTCCACACAGTATCTGAAAGCGGCCTCCATGGAATAGCAGTCGACCCTAATTTTGATTCGAACAATTATATATATCTTTACTATACGTATTCAGACGAAGGTAATAATACGCTTAATAGGGTCGTTAGATACAGGCTTGAAGGTAACAATTTGCGAGAAGATAAATCCAGCACCAAACTGGTGCTGGATAAAATAATTGTTGATAGAATTCCCGGCGCCTCGAATCATGATGGCGGAAGAATAAAATTTGGCCCTGACGGATTTTTATATATAACAACAGGCGACGCCCAACAACCGTCCTTGGCGCAGGACCGAAATTCCTTGGCCGGAAAAATTTTAAGAGTTGACCGTGATGGAGATCCTGCTCCAGGCAACCCTTTTGGAACTCGAATTTATTCGTACGGTCATAGAAATTCTCAAGGAATAGCTTGGCAAGGAAATAAACTTTGGGAGATAGAGCATGGCTCAAGCGCAACTGATGAGTTGAATCTTATTGAGCCAGGAAAAAATTATGGTTGGCCAGAGGTTCGAGGCGATCAAACAAAAACCGGTATGGTTTCGCCAATAAATCAAAGTGGCAATCAAACCTGGGCGCCGGGAGGGGCAGCATTTCTCCTGCCTGCCGGTAGGCAAGGAAATGGATCAATATTTTTCGCTGGGTTACGAGGTTCGGCGTTATATGAATATAAAATAAGCGAAGGAAGACTCGTCGAGCATTTTAAGAATAAGTATGGAAGGATAAGAGAAGTAATTATTGGTCCTGATAATATGTTGTACGTTACAACAAGCAATCGCGATGGGCGCGGAAACCCAAGAACCGGAGACGATAAGATCCTCAGAATCAATCCTTCAAAGCTTTAAAATTCTAAATTCTAATATCTAAATTCTAAACAAATCCCAATTTATTAAATTTTTAAATTCCAAACCTCTTTGTTTGTGATTTGTTACATTAAAATTTAAATATTGTTTAGTATTTAGGATTTAGTGCTTAGGATTTTGAGACAGGATGGTATAATCTTTTGACAATGCGAGGGGTTAAAGATTTAATTTTGGTAATTATCGGGGGAATAATTTTCTCGTTTGTTTTATCTTTTTTATTCCCCTCCCAGCAAAAATTTCAAGCTATAATCTCTCCCCTGGCGGCCGGAATTGAAGGAACAAAAAGAATACTTGCGTCGGCAACCGGCCAGACACAAGGATTGAAAGAGATCGTAGAATCCTCCCTCAAGGGAACGCGGGGAACATACGCAATTATAATCAAAAACCTGAGATCTGGCGAGTCTTTTCTTCAAAACGAAAAAAGAGTACTTGAACCTGCAAGTCTTTATAAACTTTGGGTTTTGGGAGCAGCCTATAAATTAATCAAGGAAGGGAACTTATCGGAAGATAAGGTTTTGAGCCGAGAGGCAAAAGAGCTAAATGAACTTTTTAAAATAGGTACGGATTCGGCAGAGCTTAACGAGGGAACGGTTACAATGAGGGTAGATCGCGCAATCGACCAAATGATTACAGTTTCACATAATTATGCAGCCCTGCTTTTGGTTTCTGAGGTCCGAAACGCGCGCGTCTCAAGTTTTATGAGAGAACAAGGATTCACGCGTTCGCGGCTCGGCGAACCGCCGCAGACAACAGCAGAAGATATTGCTTCTTTTTTTGAAAAACTATATAGAGGGACTATGGTTGATAGTGAATATTCAAAAAAAATGCTCGAGCTTTTGAGCCGGCAGCAGCTTAATGACATAATTCCTAAATATTTACCTGACAATATTGAGATAGCTCATAAAACCGGAGAGTTAGGAGGATCTAAACATGATGCTGGAATTATTTTTGGGAAAGATCCAATTTTATTTGTAGTTTTGTCCGAAACTAGTTCGCCTAAAGGCGCCGCTGAAAGGATCGCAGAACTCTCCCGCAACGTCTTCAACTATTTTGAAGGCGAATAATTTCCTCAAGCAACCCTTTGTGCTTCAAGTAAAACCCAGGTCCTTCGGAAAATCACCATAGCGTTGGGATCTCCTGTTTCAAGGCGCCTTGCCTCCTCCATTGCTTCAACCTCATCCCAAATCGCGTGTCTTTTAGCATCAAAAGAAACCTCATCGGTGTCCTCCATATCTTGATAGAAACCATATAGGAATGGTTTATCGTTAGAAAAATCCTTCAGTACTTCACTGTTTATAGCAAAGGTTTCTTTTCTGACATTTTCACCTGGATCAATTCTCCATCCTGCTTTGTTCATCATTTCACAGTATTCTTCTATTGAGTGCACTTCGAATCTAGGTTTGCTTCTGTCTCTTTGTTTTCCAAGTCTTGTAAAACAATTTTTTCTTAAATCTCCCCATATACCAAACTCATGTCTATCAGGAAACATTGATGCAGTGAATGCACTTAGTACATATAGCTTTTTTGCAACACGAGCGGCCTCTCTCAGCGCATCCATCTTATTGTCTTGTCCCTGTATCTCATGGAGAGCGTTCAAGAATAATGCTGCAGTAAATTGGTCTCGTGGAAAAGGCAACCTTCGAGCGTCAGCCAGGAGAAAATCAACTTTAATACTATCTTTGCTCAAAACATTTGCTTTTCCTTCAGCCACTGCCTCGCGATCTATGTCTGCACCTGTAATAGTTGCACTCTTGCCATATTGTGCTAAAAAATCTCGAAGTAATTTTGTATTTCCTCCCTGTGCGCACGCAATGTCAAGCAAATTTGCGTTTTCAACAGGAATTATATCCCTCTCGATTATGGGAATGAGAAAAAGGCGGTTTACGGCAATGTATTCGGATCTTCCCGCCATTGGTCCAAAGGAGAACTCATTTGGCTCAAGCATTTGAGCCTTTTTAATGAATATCTGGGCAAGGCCTTCTGCGCCTTCTGCAGGTATCCATCTTCCTTGTTGTTCCGATCTTTGTTCTGTCCCCATATGTTTTAGAGTATTGGATTGCCTCTCCCGGCAATTGAAACAACTTTACCATTTGCATTTGTTCGGGGATTTAACAAGTGGGCCGCTATAGCACCAACTTCTTCTGCCGCAAGCTCTCTTTCGCTTCCTGTTAAAGCACGAATCCTGTCCTCTTTTCTTTTATTTTTAGGATCTCTCAAATACATTGTCATATGTGTCTCTGGAACATAATCTATGACTATTGATGAAAATGCTACGTTTGCATTTCTGTCTCTCATAAATCTTAAAGCGTATTCTGCCCCTAAGCTCCTAGACATACTATTCAAATAAGCCTTTGTACCGGGATATACCCCCTGGCCAACAGACCCAGCTTCAGCAAGACTTGAAAACTCAACTATTCTCCCTTTCTTACTAGTATTTACAACTTCACAGAAATCTCTTGTTAGCTTTGTATGCGATGCAGCGTTTACTTGGATCATATAATCAATTTCATCGTCCGAATATTCTGTTAACGCTTTATCAGCTATTTTTGCAGAAACTAGAGCAAGTCCATCAACTTTACCAAAAGCATTTACTACACCTGGAATAATTCTTCTTCTTTGTTCATTGTTCGTTAAATCAGCTTGTATCCAAGCCACGCTAGGAGCGCCTGCTTTCTTAATTTTATCAAGGATTCTTAAAACTTCTGGGTCATTCCCAGCTTTCCTTGAAACACAAACTGGTATTCCACCTTGTCTTGCTATCTCAATTGCTGTTGCTTCCCCAATCCCTTTTTCACTTACTCCGGCAACAACTATTACTTCTTGTGCGAGTTCTTTATTTTCTCTTTCTTCTTTAAGTCTTGATAGAGAAAACCCCACATCTTCTAAAAGAGTGTAGGGAGGATAAGTAACTCCCCATTCGCCAGCGTGAGTAAATTCTACTGGATAGATAGATCTTGGTCTAAAATTTTGGGCGCCGTCCGGCGCCCCTCCTGCTTCAGTCATAATATTTGGTGTTATATCAATTTAGCTAAATAAAATCAAGGACAAATGGAGTTGTTAGTATTCGCGACGGCCCTCAAGTGCCCGTTCGATTGTTACCTCATCGGCATATTCGATGTCAGAACCAATAGGTAGGCCGCGCCCGATTCTTGTAATTTTTAATTTGTTTGAACCGTTTTTCATTTCATTTAGTTCGCGGACTATATATAAAGAGGTTGCCTCACCTTCCATTGTAGGATTAGTTGCTAATATGATTTCACGGATTTTTTGCTGATTTCCGCTGATTCGGCTAATTAGTTGTGGGAGATAGATGTCGTCAGGGCCGATGCTGTTGAGCGGATCAATCACACCGTGCAAAACATGATAAGACCCCTTATATTTCCCGCTCCGTTCGATAGCAAGCAAATCTAGGGCGTCTTCCACGATGCAGATTGTGGAAGTGTCTCGCGTTGGATCAGAACAAATAAAACAAGGGTCAGATTCACCAATATTAAAACAAGTCGAACACAATACTGTTTGACTCTTGAGTAATTTTAAGTTTTGACCAAACTCATCAAGCTCGCTTTGAGGAACGTGGAGCAAATAAAATGCCAGGCGCTGCGCGGTCTTTGGCCCAATCCCCGGCAATTTTTCAAAACTCTCAACCACCCTTTCTAATGCTTTCGGAAGCCTCATAAGTATTATTCATTATAAACTGCCGACGAATATTTTAAAAGTTTTAAAGTTTTGAGCTGTAGATTTGAGTTTTGAGTTTTAAGTTTTGAGTTAACCTAGAGGGTCATGAGTTCTTTTTCTTTATCACTTGCAAGGGTGTCTATTTTTTCCGTAAATTCATCAGTCAGTTTTTGAATTTCTTTCTCAATTCTAGTCACTTCATCTTCTGAATGACCTTGTTCTTCCGCACGTTTTTTTGTATCTTCCATTCCCTCATGTCTTGCCTGACGAAGCATTACTTTGCCAGCTTCAGATTTTTGCTTAATGAGCTTCACGAATTCTTGCCGGCGTTCCTCCGTTAGCGGAGGGAGATTAATTCGCAGAATCTCCTGATCGACAATTGGATTAAGTCCCACATTTGCGTTTGAAATTCCCTTTTCAATTTCCGCAATGATAGACTTATCAAATGGATTAATGACTATCGTGCTGTTATTCTCAATGTGAATTGTAGCAAGCTCAAGTACCTTAAGGGGAGAACTCCCACCGTATGCATTTATAACGATATTTTCGACAAGCGAAGGATTTGCTTTTCCAGTTCTCACAGTCGCAAAATCCTCCCTCAGAACATCCAGCGCTTTCTGCATTTTTTGACGCACTTGGGATACTATGTTTTCCATAAGTAGGGATTTAGAATATCAAAAATATACCTAATAAGCAATCAACATCGACTATCTCCTGCTACCCCGTGGACTGTTCCACAGTCCAACCTACATAGCTATCGTTTAACGTCTTTTCTTTTAAATCCGGTATATTCTTTCCTTTTAAAAACAAGTTTTGATCCTCCAACCTCTCTAAATTTTCTCTTTTGATATTCTTTTTCAACTTTATTTCCCCTGCTTGCTATTAGTTCGAATCCTCTCGGGTAAAGGT
>CAYIRD010000038.1:0-8903 GCA_964365755.1 uncultured Gammaproteobacteria bacterium
GAAGATCATTATGGTCTTAAGAAAGCAAAAGAAAGAATTGTTGAGTATCTGGCAGTTCATAAACTTGCCGGTAAGATGAAAGGGCCAATTCTTTGTTTTGTGGGGCCGCCTGGAGTCGGAAAGACTTCAATTGGTAAGTCTATTGCACGGGCCTTGGGGCGAAAATTCGTAAAAATTTCACTTGGTGGAATCCGTGATGAAGCGGAAATCCGGGGACATAGGAGAACTTATGTAGGCGCATTGCCGGGACGCATAATTCAAGGGATCAAAGACGGAGGCACCAAAAATCCGGTGTTTATGCTGGATGAGATAGATAAAGTTGGAGCAGATTACAGGGGAGATCCATCCTCTGCGCTTCTTGAGGCTCTTGACCCAGAGCAGAATAATGCATTCTCAGATCACTACCTTGATGTTCCTTTTGATCTTTCTGACGTGATGTTTATTACCACCGCGAACATTTTAGATACGATTCCTCCTGCGCTGCGCGACCGGCTCGAGGTAATCACTTTTGCCGGATACACCGAGGACGAGAAATTTAACATTGCCGCTCGCTTTTTACTTAAAAAACAGCTTCAAGCTCACGGATTGAAACCTGATCATGTTGAAATAAAAAATGATGCGTTGCATTATATAATTGAACGCTACACAAGAGAAGCAGGAGTTAGGAATCTTGAAAGGGAACTTGCGTCTATTTTTCGAAAGATTGCAAAAGCAGTTGCCGAGAACAAAAAGGGAAAAACCATTATTACTGCTAAAAATATTGGGAAATTCCTGGGACCGGCTAAATTCTCCGCAAGCATTGCTGAAAAGAAGGATGAGGTAGGTATGTCAACAGGACTTGCCTGGACGCAGGCAGGAGGAGAGATACTATTTATTGAAGTTGCATTAATGCCCGGAAAAGGACAGCTAATTTTAACAGGGCAGCTTGGGGACGTGATGAAAGAATCTTGCCAAGCGGCAATGTCATACATAAGGTCACGTGCGGCCAGATTTGGAATTAAGGAAAACTTTTATCAAAAGCTTGACGTTCACGTACATGTTCCAGAGGGTGCTGTGCCAAAAGACGGACCATCAGCAGGTACTGCTATTACTACCGCCCTAGTTTCTGCCTTAACTAAAATCCCGGCTAATCATTTGGTTGGAATGACAGGGGAAGTGACTCTCCGGGGCCGTGTACTTGAGATAGGCGGAGTCAAAGAGAAATTAATTGCCGCTCACCGTGCTGGTCTTAGAACAATTGTCTTGCCAAAAGACAACAGAAAAGATTTGGAAGATGTACCAAAAGAAGTGTTAAAGGAGCTTCGGTTTATCTTTGTCACACATATGGATGAGGTTTTGAAAGACGCATTGACTAAAAGGATTTCGGGACTTGAAGCAATAAAAGGCGAGCAAATCCCAAGTCAAAATATCACCCACCCAGCCCCAATCGCTGCCGACTAATAAGTATTTAGTATCAAGTATTAAGTATCAAGTATGATTTTTGTGCTTGCCATAAGTTTGCCTGCCCTGAGGAGCTTGCGACGAATGAGGCGAAGGGGTAAAATACGCTTATGGAGCAACAGGCTGGAACGGCCAAATTCCTTTCGATTTATAATGAGGTAGATCACTATATGCGGGGAATATTAAACGCACAAGATTATGTCGATCACGGAATGCTTCTTCGCCAAATGTCTGAGAAAAGCAGGTTATTTTCTGATTACTATAAAGACCTGAAATTATTTGCAGAACTTCGAAATCTCTTAATTCATAATCCATATCCGGATCGCGCAAACCCATTAATAATTCCCCATGAATATATAATTAAAAAATATGAAGAGATACGAAACGCGGTTTTGCACCCCAAAAAAGCAATCGATATAGCAGTTAGACGTGAACTTATTTACACTACAACACTTTCGGCGAATGCTATTGACGTGATGCAGGAAATGAATGATAAAACCTACACGCATGTTCCCGTAATGGACGGTGAGATGATGATTGGAGTATTTTCAGAGAATACAATACTTTCATATCTTGTACATAACAAAGAGACAATAATTGTGAAGGACACAAAAATTTCAGAATTTGGAGACTTTATTGGCCTTGGTAAACATCCAAGCGAGTACTTTGAGTTTGTTTCAAGAAATGCATTGGTAGCAGATGTAGAAGCTTTATTTCAGGAAGGCTTGCGGGAAAGAAAAAGAATAGCAGTAGTTTATATCACAGAGCATGGAGAACGGGATGAAAAGCTTCTTGGGATGATAACGGCGTGGGACGTCGCTGGCAAGCTCTAGGCAGCTTATTGCAAGGATGGTTTCGAAAGAGTAAGAACAGTTACAAGTCCGCTTTGTTTAAACAAGGGAGAATGGTCAGCAAGTATAAATTCGCGATCAGTCATTAAATCAAGAACTTCCTTTTTCGTACGGCTTTCTCGCTCAACAGCAAATCCCATATCTTCCCAATCCTTAACTATAGTTCTCAGAATCTCTTGCGAATATGAAGTATTTTGGTCCATTTTCCAAGGAAAGAATACTGCCTTACCTCCTGGTGTAAGGAGATTGGCGAGACGCAAAGCAATTTCACGATTCCCTCTGATCCCATGATCTTTAAAATGATAAGGCCACCCTTCTGTGCTTGTGAAAAAATCAATACTCTCATTCGCAAAGGGAATACAAAGTAAGTCAGCAAGAAGATGTCTTCTTCCGTCCTGTGCGCTCTGAAAGAAAAGGGTATTTTGCATTTTTGGCGGGAAAGTATTTTTTGCTTCCATCACCAATTGCCGTAGAGGTTTTCTATCCAGGCTTAGGAACGTAACTCTTCGAAAATTCCCCGATGTTACTAAATAGTCTGCGAGATAATCTGCTGTAGCTTTCAGGAAATCAACGGATCTATCGCCCAAAGTGCTGCTTAGTATTTCATAAAGTGTTTCTGCTTGAATGTCGGGATATACGTCTCTTACTGAAGTTGGTTTTAAAAATACCCAATTGCCCTTGTCCCCTTGTTTGCCGTCTGGTTCCACGACTGTCTCTATTACCTCATCAGAATTAATGAATCTATCAAAGAGATAATTGGAAACTGTTTCCGTATTTCTGTCCTCTTGCGGTGGCGGATTCACCATGAGTTCAAAAATAGCAGAATTTAGGAGTTGTCTAGCGGGTAATTTTCTAGGACCGAGCATTTTTACAATAGCGATAAAATCATCACGGTCTAGATTTGTCGCGATAGGCAATTTGTTTTTACGAACTTCCTGAAATGTATCAAAAAACATTCCCCCAAATCTCCTCGCTTCATTTAGCATCCTTTGTCTGTGTTGGCCTACCATAATTTGGCGGTAATGAGGATAGGACGAAGGAGCATCAAGGCAGACTAAATCTCTGGTTGGATTTTCGTTATAGACTTTTAAGAATGCTGGCTCTGTAAAAACCCTTGCTACCTTTCCCCACGCATATGCATCTCCTTCAATCTGGTAGGGCTCGACAATTTGATTTCTTGACAGCGGTATTGGACCTGTTTCAGTAGCCATAAATTAGGCCTATATTATAGCACAATTCGTATAGCTTGGCCTCCATGGCCGCCGACTAGGCTGTGGCTTGCAATCTAGCAAATCGCAGAAATCTTCTGAAGATGTTTTTCAATAATAAATTTTCATCTACAGAAAAGGGCGGTATCCCTACCTTATCGTATTTTTTGTCATGGAAATGGAGCGGGAAAGTTTCGACCTTACGCCAGCTCCTGTCAGGTGCATTATCTAGTCTATAGATTGATTTATCTATGTGTGTTCGTTCCCAGTGGATCGTGAATCTTTGAATCTCTAGCTCGGTTGTATAAGATAAATCAATGAAACTTTTATCAATCAGGTAAATTCGTAGTTTATGGCCTAAATCTTGGGTAGACAAAACTACATCCGCGAACTCAATTTCGGCAATTCGAGCAAATTCTGCAAACTTTTCCATACATTGCTTTTTTTAACCTTGAGTTCGGAGAGTTTTTTCTCAAGTGCCTTTTTTTGCGAGAAGAAATGATCAAAAAGGAATAAATCCTCACCAACAACTTTTTCTGAAAGTTTGCCTTTAGAAACAAGCTTGTCCAGATCACTTACAGTTTTAATCCCATATTTAGAAGTAATACGAAAAAGTTCGCTCTCAACTAAGCGTAGTTTTTCAATCATAAGAATAATTCTTGCCTTTTTCTGCTCACTCATATAATTTATTATACCACAGTTCCTGTGCCCCATCCCCGAGAGCCGCCGACTAGTCAGTATTCAGTCCCGATGATTTAGTATTAAGTATGATGCGTGCTTGTCCTGAGTCTGTCGAAGGACTTGCCCTGAGTCCTATCGAAGGGGTAAAATACAGGAGTAATGGGTGTTGAAGGCGGGTCTAGAAATAACCAAGAAAAGGCTTTTCAAATTCCCAAGAAAATAACCTCAGAGATTGGGAGAAAAACTTATTTGCCAAACAATTGGACAATCATTACTGAAATCCCCAATCCAATCATTGATCCGAGCGTCATTACAGACGAAGTCGATGATCATGAAGGGAACCATTTATTAGTAGCTGCAGAGCTTAATGTGCCAATCGTAGAAGGTTCTGTAATTGCGCAAGGAAATTCTCTTGGACATGTAAGGACCGGACATTTTAGTGCACCTGTTGCCATGGCTTCTTATGCCAGTCGAGGAAATGGACACGACAAAATGTTGGTTCGCCTCCATGGTGAAGATGAAGGTTCGGCAGCCGCTGTTGCCGGCAGTATTATAGAGAGCAAGCCCAAACATAAAAAAGCATTAGCAATATTGTTGCATAAAGAGAGAATCGTGAGCGGGTCTCGTGTTCACAGTGAGCTGGATCGGGTTGATCAGGGAGAAACAGCAGAAACAACAGTAGTAGATCCGGAAGGAAATGAGCATAAAATAATCACTTTTGGAATTCACGATGGCGATAAAGTAGAAATATCAATAAAAGATCTTCTCCCCCGCCCCGCCTAACCACATCGAGTGTGACCCAAATGCAGAGCCCTGAGTTTACCGAAGGGTTTCCCTTTACCCCGAAATAGATTCGCGGATCTAGAGATTCTTGTAGCTCTGGTCCCGTAGTACAGTCTACGGTACCAGTAATTGATTGGAGGATCCGAGTTTACTTTGGTAACCCAAATGCGGAGTCCTGAGAGAGCGAAGCGAACCGAAGGATTTCCCCGTCCTGAGCTTGAGTTCAACCTCTATTTTAAGGTAAAATATAGTACTTTTGGCCCCATCGTCTAGTGGCCTAGGACACCAGGTTCTCATCCTGGTAACCAGGATTCGAATTCCTGTGGGGTCACCAAAGAGAAGTTTTTAAGGTTTGGTAAACTTCAAAAGTAATCATATTTCAAAATTGCCCCGGACTTTTGTATAATGATTTAGATCCATGAAACCGTATCTTCTGTCGGTCGTTATCCCCTCTTATAATGAGATTGGGAATTTGAGAAAAGGGACCCTTGACAAGGTAGAGCATTATCTTGAGAAGAAGAAATATAACTACGAGGTTATTGTTGTTGATGATGGGTCTGACGACGGAAGCCTAGAATTTGTTCGTAATTTTGTTGATGAGAATCCAAAGTTTAAAATTCTTGAAAATAGTCATACGGGTAAGGCCGGAGCTGTTACGGCCGGTGTTTTGGCCGCGAAAGGTGAATATATCTTATTCACAGATATGGATCAAGCAACGCCAATTGAGGAAGTTGAAAAATTATTAGCAGCCGCAGAAACGGGTGTTGATATAGTTATTGGATCACGTAGTACAAAGAGACGAGGGTCACCGCTGATTCGCCAATTTATTTCAAGGTCTACAATAATACTTAGAAAACTTGTCGTGGGCATGCATGATATCTCAGATACACAATGCGGTTTTAAATTGTTTTCAAAAAAAGCGGCGAATGATATCTTTGAAAAGATTCGCGAAATCCATCATGGTTTTAGATCCATTCACGGATCGTCCGTTACAGCTGGATTTGACATTGAGTTACTTTACCTAGGGA
Organism: uncultured Gammaproteobacteria bacterium; assembly: GCA_964365755.1. Taxonomy (GTDB): domain Bacteria; phylum Patescibacteriota; class Microgenomatia; order Levybacterales; family GWA1-39-11; genus GWA1-39-11. Next base: position 5,992 of record CAYIRD010000038.1, read on the forward strand.
GCAAACTCGGGTATAAAATAAAAGAAGTACCGGTTGACTGGCTGTATGTTGAAACCCGGCGGGTAAGCCCAGTTAGAGACTCGATCGAAGGGTTTATCGACTTAATCCGCATAAAGAAAAATATCATGTCAGGCGTTTATAGCTAATGTTAAAACTTATTTTTCCGCTTTGGATTTTTTCTGCTATCGCGTTACTGTTGTATTCCTTTACGCAGGTTGATCTCTCACTAACTCTTTCCCAAGTATCGATTTGGCAAGGGGTGCAGAAGGCTTTTCAATACGTAGGTTATTTTAACCGACCTCTTTCAACTGCTTTGTATATTGGGATAATAATTTTTATGTTTATTCTATATTTAAAGACATTGGATATGGTTCGGAATAATTTGTTAACAGGAAAACTTTTATGGAAAATAATAATAGCAATAAGCGCAGTACTATTCTTATCTTACAACGCATTTTCCTATGATCTTTTTAACTATATTTTTGACGCAAAAATTGTGACCTTCTACAATCAGAATCCTTACGAACATAAGGCGCTGGACTACCCGGGAGATCCAATGCTTTCATTCATGCACTGGACCCATAGGACATATCCTTATGGGCCGGTCTGGTTATTTCTCACCGTGCCCTTGTCATTTATTGGTTTTGGATACTTTTTGTTAACGTTCTACTTATTTAAACTATTAATGGTTTTAGGCTATATAGGATCGGCCTTTTTTATAGAAAGGATTGCGAAGAAATTAGAAGTTAATACGCTTCTTGCCCTCTCAGCGTTTGCTCTCAATCCTTTAGTTATTACGGAATCTTTAGTTTCAGCTCATAACGATATTGTTATGGCATTTTTTGCGATCGTAGCAATTTTTTATTTTTTTGAAAAAAAATTCTTCCATTCAATCGTGCTGCTTGGAGCTTCTGCAGCTATAAAGTTTGCAACAATTCTCATTCTGCCAGCTTTGCTTCTAGAAACTGTTTTTAAAGTTAGTAGAGAGACTGTTGTTAAAGCAGTAGTAGTGTCAATGATAGCTGGCGTTGCAATAGCCATTGGCAGAACAAATTTTCAACCATGGTACCTTTTGTTTGTAATCCCATTTGCAGCACTTATTTCTAATAAATTCTATGTTGTGATTCCAATTGTTGTTATTTCATTCTTTGCGCTTCTTCAGTATGTTCCATTCCTATATTTGGGAAATTGGAATCCACCTGTACCTCTTATCCTTAACCAAATGATGATCGTTTCTATTATCGCTTCGGGAGTTTTAATCGTTGTGTGGAAATTCTCGAAGCATTAGTCTACTGTCTACCAACTACAGACTACGGCAATTGCAGTGGACCGCGGACTGTAGTCTATAAGCTAATTTATGTATAATCTTCTTATGGCTTTAATTAAACGATATCTTAATGAAATTCTACTCTCCCTAGGACTTCTTGGGGCATATTTGTTCACCCGCCTTTACAACATAATGTTTCTTCCCATGTTTACTGATGAAGCTATCTATACCAGATGGTCACAGATTGCTCGGTATGATGCGTCATGGAGATTTATTTCATTAACAGATGGAAAACAGCCATCATTTGTATGGTTTGACATGATTCTTATGCGTTTTGTTAACGATCCGCTGCTTGCCGGCAGGTTGGTTTCTGTTTTAGCAGGTATTGTAAGCCTTATTGGAATTTATTTTTTGGCGTCTGAAATTTTTAAGAGTAAAAGAATAGGGTATTTGGCGGCAGCACTCTATATTATTTTTCCATTCGCTCTCGTATATGATCGAATGGCGCTCTATGAGTCTTTGGTATCGGCCGCAACCATTTGGGCGTTATACCTTGAGGTATTGCTTATTCGTTTACGTAGACTTGACGTTGCATTAATCCTTGGGATGGTTATGGGATTTGGAGTTTTAACCAAATCTTCAGCTTTTTTTGCGGTCTACCTCCTTCCGTTCTCGCTTCTCTTATTCGACTTCAAACAGAAGAATTGGAGGCGGCAGATAGTTAAATGGGCAGCACTTGCAGGTTTATCAAGCGCAATGGCATTTGGATTTTACTCAATGTTAAGATTATCGCCATTTTTTCATATAATTGCTGAAAAAACCACTCTTTTTGTATATCCCGTAAAAGATTGGTTGTCCCATCCATTCGAGTTTTTTATGGGAAATCTCAATGGCATTACAGATTGGTTTATTGCATATACAACAATTCCATTTTTTCTTCTAATTTTGATTTCATTTTTTCTTGGAGGCAAGAAAAATATTCGCGAAAATTTTTTCCTCCTATCCTGGTTTATAATCCCCTTCGTATTGCTAGCTCTTTTCGGAAGAGTTTTATATCCAAGATTTGTTCTTTTCATGACCATGCCGCTTTTAGTCCTAGCGGCTTTCTCTTTAAATTCCATTATGGATTCGGTGAAAAATAAGCTGCTGGCGGCAGGAATTATTTTTGCTTCCTTAATACTTCTGATTAGATCAGATTTTTATATTTTAACGGACTTTGCGCGCGCGCCAATTGCAAAAGCAGATACGGATCAATTTATGAATGAATGGCCAGCGGGAGGGGGGGTCCGTGAAATAGTAGCATTTGCAAGAGAAGAGTCAAAAAAAGGGAAAATTTACGTCGCAACTCAGGGAACCTTTGGATCACTTCCAACCTATGCAATGGAAATTTATCTTGATGAAAATAAAAACATAGAGAAGAGAGGTATTTGGCCATTGCCAGAAGATATTCCGGAAGACCTTGTCAAACGCGCGAAAACAATGCCGGTTTACCTTGTCTTGAATGATTCAGCTGAGCCGCCTGCCGGGTATCCGGTTCGCTTGATTCAAAAATTCCGAAAAGGAATAGGCGGCGCCTTTATGAGCCTATATGAAGTTATTCCAAACAATTAGAAAGCCCTTCGATAACGCTTCGGGCAAGCAAGTA